>CAYHRR010000032.1:0-15564 GCA_964358875.1 uncultured Planctomycetaceae bacterium
TCCGATCTACCTCAACGGCTACGAGGAGCCGTTCAAGGCGCTCGACGACTGGGCGTCGTCGTTGCCGCGTTTGTTGTCGTTCGGCCGCCAAGGCTTGTTCGCGCACGACAACACGCACCACGCGCTGTTCATGGCGTACTCGGCAGCCGAGTGTTTGAAGTCGGGCAAGTTCGACGACGCGCGTTGGGCCGAGTTCCGGCGTGTCTTCGCCACGCACGTCGTCGAGGATTAGCCCGCGCTCACTCGCCGATGCGGTTGATCGCCGCCTGAACCGCGGCCTTGAGTTCGTCGTCGTCGCGCGCGAGCAGTTTGACGAGTTCGGGCAACGCCGTGCGCGCCTTCACGGCGCCCAGCGCTCTGACCGCACCGATCACGACATCGCGATTCTTGTCGGCGAGCAAACCGCGCAGTTCGTCGATCGCGACGCGTGCTTCGCTCGAGGTCTGCGTCCAGTTGCGGAACTCTTCGAGCGCCTCCCGTTGCTCGCGGAACTTCTCCGACGCCGCGCGCGCCGTGTTGCGCAGCACTTCGTCGCCCGACTTCAACTCTTCGCCGAGCAACCCGATCGCGGGCTCGTACAGCGCCTCGGTGAAGCGCAGCAGCGCGCTGTTCCGCACGCTCGGCATATCGGCGGCGAAGCTCGGGTACAGGCGCACCATCTCAGGGTTGGCCGCGTGCGTGTCGATCTTCTCGACGAGTACCCAATCGAGTGCACTGCGCGCCGCCTTCGTCGTCGCGGCCGCATAGGCGCGACGGAACAACGCGAGTGCTTCCTCGTCGGGCAACCACGAGATCGCTTCGAAGCTGGTCCAGTTGTCGATCTTCTCGAGCTTCAGCTGCGGTTCGAGCGTTCCCCAAATCCACGCAGTCGCGCGCGCGGGATTGGAGCCGGCAGTCGCGCGACCGGCGCGCACTGAAAGCTCTGTGGGTCCGAAGTGTGCCGCGAGGGCGACCACGGTCGCGAGGAAGTCGACGTCGGCCAAGGCCTCGTAGGCGCGGTAGAAAGCATCCGAGTACTTGCGCTCGCTCTTCGGCGCGGCGAGTTCGCGCTGCGTGAGGTCCTTAAGCACAGGCACGATCGAACGCTCGACCTTCGTCGGTTGCTTCGCGTTGTTCGACCAATTCACGCGCGACTCGACCCACTTCAAGAGCGTGCCGCGATAGCGATCGCGTGCTTGCTCCGGCATCGCCGCGAACCACTGGAGAAACGCCGCGTACTCCGGGAGCGCGCTGAAGCGTCGCTCGAGCACGGAGGTAATCATGTCGCACGTCGGACGGACGTCGTTGGGGCGTGACGTCCACACCTCACGCGGTGCGAGCGCGTCGAACGCTGCGCGCCAATCTTCGGAGGACACGGCGCCGTCTGTGTTGTTCAGGCGACCGAACAGCTCCGAGATCGCCACCGCCTGTGCATCGGTCAACACGGCGCTTCCGTTTGCAGCTCCCCGTGTGACGGCACGCACCGTGCGCGTCGCGTCGAGTCGTTGCGTCGCTTTGAGGGCCAGAACGGCGAGGTCACGTTCGATGTCGCGCAGCAGCGCGCCCTCGACCGCGGGATCGATGGAGCCGTCCCTACCGTCGAGCTCGATGACGCGACTGAGCCCCAGCTGCGCGGCCTCGCGAACGCTCGCCCAGTCGGCCTCGCGCATCAAGTGCAAGAGCACTTCGATCGTGTGCGCATCGCACGCGTACTGACCACTTCCTTTCACAGTGTCGACCACGCTGAGCCACGCCCCGTGGTCATCCTGCGTAGCAAGCTCGTCGAGCATGCTCAGTGTGCGCAGTGGTTGGTAGAGCGCCATCCACGTGCGCGCGTTCTCGTTGCCCATCCGAGCGTTGAACTCCATCGCGTCACCATTCTCGGTGTCGCCGCTGATCAGGAGGCGCGACACAGCGCGGCCACGAATGCTCTCGACCGGGTCGATGGCGGCGCGACGCAGTAGCTCGGTGTGCTTCTCACTCACCGAATTCAAAACCGTGCGGCGAAGCACCGGATCTGAGGAACGGAATACGTCGTCGAGCAGGTTGCGCGCCTTCGCCGAGTCCAACGTCCCAAGCAGCTGCAGCGCGAAGTCGCGATTCGGCTCGATGACGTCCCAGCTTTCGCCTCCGCTGGATCTGAGAAGCCCACTGCTGTCGTTTGGATCGATCATCGCCAGCGCATACGGCAGCACCGCGTCGCCATAGAGCGACAGATCGGCGGCTGCCCTTTGCGCCTCGTCCGTCCAGGCGTCCACGTAGGCACTACGGGCGAGTAACGCGCGCATGGCGCGATCGAGGGTCGGCGACGGTTGCGGCGGCGCCGGCGCTTTGCCTTGGCGCACGAGCACTTGTTGACGCGCCGCAGCCGCGGCATCGGCAGTCGCCGTGTCACCTGCGGCGCGCGCCGCGGTCTCCGCGCTCGCGTAGAGTTTCTCGGCGGCGTCGAGATCGTGCTGATGCTCCTCCGCATACGCCGCGCGTTCGATCAACGCGCGCGGAGTTTCGTTGGTCTGCGCGGCGAGCGGCGCGACGAGCGCGACGGCGGCGAGTGCGATGGCGGACAGACGTGTGCGATTCGGGCAATGCATGTTTCGGTCTCCGTGGTTCCGTGGACGCCGATTCGACGCCTTCGTCGGCCGAAACTTGTCACGGCGAGCCCGCGCAGTTGTCAAAAGTCGTCAAACGTTGAGGCGATACCCGACGCCGAAGGCCGTCAGCAAGTGCGCCGGGTTCGCCGGATCGCGCTCAACCTTTTGGCGCAGCTTCAGCATGTGCTGATCGACGGTGCGCGTCGTCGGCGAGCGCTCGTGGCCCCACACGTCCGCTAGAAAGCGCTCGCGCGTCACCGGCCGGCCGCGTTCGCGCCACAACAGCTTCAACATCTCGATCTCACGCAGCGAGAGCTCTTCGACGCGACCGTTGAGCGCGACCGTCATCGCGCGCATGTCGACGTGCGCCGGGCCGAGCTCGATCTCCGGCGGCGCGTCGCCGGCGTCGTTGCGCGTGCGCAGCCGCGCTCGAATGCGCGCGTGCAGCTCAGCCAAGCTGAAAGGCTTCGTGACGTAGTCGTCGGCGCCGAGATCGAAGCCGTGCACCTTGTCGATCTCTTGGCTCTTCGCCGTCAGCAGAATCACCGGCACGCGGCGGCCGTCTCGGCGCAGTTGCGCGAGCACGTCGAAGCCCGAACGGCGTGGCAGCATCACGTCGAGCAACACGAGATCGGGCGCGCTCGTGCGCAACATCTCGAGCGCGCTCGCACCGTCGCGCGCGACGCTGACTTCGTAGCCCTCGCGCTCGAGCGCGTACTGCAAGCCGACGACCATCGCGTCTTCGTCTTCGACGACCAGAATGCGTTGCTTGTTCACGGTGCGCACTCGAGCTCGATGACGAAGCGACTGCCGCCGCCTTCGCGCGGAGCGTAGCGCGCCGTTCCGCCGAACGACTCCGCGACGCCGCGCACGAGCGCGAGTCCGAGCCCGACGCCGGGACGTTCGCGTGTCAGTTCGTCGCCGACGCGATGAAAGGGCTGAAAAATGCGCTCGCGTTCGGCGGCCGGAACTCCGGGGCCGCGATCGAGCACGGCGACGCCGACTTTGCCGGGCACGCGAAACACCTCGATTTCGAGGGCATGCGGCGCGCCGCCGTACTTGGAAGCGTTGTCGATCAGCTCGGTGACGACACCGATCAGAGCGTCGGCGTTCGCGAGCGTGAGCACAGGCGCTTGGGGGGCCGAGAGTTCGAGAGTGAAACCGCGCAGCTGCGCGAGCGGCTCGACCGAACGCAGCGCAGCGCGCGCGACCTCGACGAGGTCGACCGTTTCGCGCGGCGGCAGCGCTCCGCCCTGCTGAAGCCGCGCAAAGCGCAGAACGGAATCGACGAGGCGTGCGAGGCGATCGGACTCCGCGACGGTGCGCGCACCGAAATCGCGCACGCGTTCGGGCTCGACGTCGCCGCGCTCCAGCAGTTCCGCAAGCAAGCGGATCGAGGCGAGCGGCGTCTTCAACTCGTGCGTCACCGCAGCGACGAACTGTTCGCGTTCGCGAGCAGCGCGGGCTTCGCGACGCAGCGCGCGCACGGTCGCGAATGCAGCGAGTGCTCCGACGAGTGCCGCCGCAACGGCGACCGAGGCGAGCAGCGACGCCCGTTTGCGCGCCGCCTTCGCTACGTCGTCGAAGTTCGCGCCGGAAGTGCGCACGGTGAGGTGGCCGAGAGGAGCCGCGGCTCGCGTGCCGGCGACATAGCTTCCTTCGATCGGCGCCGTGCCGCCGAGAGCGACGCCGGCAGCATCCTCGACGCAAGCGGAGCAGCCCAAATCGCGCCACGCCGCGATGTCCGGGCGCGCCAACGCGCGTCCCACGAGCGCGGCGACTTCGAGCGCGGTTCCATTCCATGCGCTGCCGTCGCGCTGCGCCGTGACCACGATGTTCGCGTCGCCGCGTGTGCTCGCGCCGCCGCGTGTGCTCGCGCTGTCGGTCGTGTTCGCGAAGGGGTCGCCGACGAACTCGAACACGCGCACGCCGCCCTCGGCGCCGCTCGCGACCCAATTCGAAATGCCGCGCGGCCAACTCGCGGCGAAGCGCAGCTCGCGCGTGCGCCGGTCGCCGAGTGCGGCGAGTTCGTCGGCTTTTGCCGCGTCGCGCGCGCGAACGCGTGCGAGCACGTCGGCGGCCAATGTCGCCGTCGCGCCGTCGTCGAGATCCGCCCTGTCGGCGACAGCGTCGATGTACAGCGCTTCGAGTGCTTCGAGCGGATCGCCGTCGAGCGCGGCGAGCGAGGAACGCGCGGCAAACGCGCGCAGCAAGCCGTGATCGTCGCGCGCGGTCGGATAAGCACCGACGAGCGCGCTCCAGGCTGCACGTGCGGCGTCCGCGCGTCCTCGAAGTTGCGCGCGCGCCGCCGTCCAAGTCCAGGCCCACGCTGCGAGCTCGGGACGATCGGTGCGTTCCGTGAGCTGCGCCAGTCGTTGATCCGCAGTCGCCTCGTCACCCGAGGAATCTGCGGCGTCGAGCTCTTGTCGGATCTTCTCGCGCAGTTGCAGGTCGTCGAACTGCGGCGCCGCGGCTCGGCCTACCTGCGGTGTGCTCAGCATCAAGTCGTCGCCGGCGCTCCACGTGAGAGCTCCGCTGCTCGCGCGAGTCTCATCGTCGAGCGCCGCGGCGACGGCGCGCGAACACGCGTCGACTTGAGCGATGTAGCGAGCGTGCGCGCTCTCGACATCGCGCTCGGTGTTCGACAGCGCGAGCGCCACCAGTGCGGCGAGCGAGGCGAGCACCAAGGCGAGCAGCGCAAAAACAGTTCGGGGCGAGCGCACGCGCCGAAACTAGCGGACGCGTTGCCGCTACGAAACGGCGGGCGTTTCGGATTCCACGCTGGAGCCTGCGCCGTTTCGCCGTGCATGCGGCGCACAAAGCTGGGCGCTTGTCGCAGTGATCAGTTCGAGCGCGGCGGCGCAGCGAGCGCGAATTCGAGCGCTTCGAGGTGCTCGCCGCGGCACAGGTCGATGACGCGCACGACGTCGCGCCACGGCGCGCGCGCGTCGGCGTCGATCACGACAGCCGGCTGCGGCGCGCCGACGCGTTGCGCGTCATCGACCGCGTCGCGCAGCAATTTGCGCAACGCGCCGTCGTCAGCGACGCGCCGTGCCCGAGCTGGAATCGCACGTACGCGCCGGCTGCGTACTGTGGCCCGCTTGTTGAGAGAGAGAGAGAGAGAGACAAGCTCACGACCCTGTGTTCGCAATTGCCTCGCTCAAAGCGAGCGTCACATTCGCGACGCTCGCACCAACAACTAGTCGATCGAAGAGGACCGGAAGATCATGCGACTCAAGCGACTCCTTACCGCGGCGACCGTCCTTCTGCTGTCCGTCGTCGGGCTTGCGCGTTTCGATGACTGCCCAGGCGACCTGAGCGTCACCTTCCTCGGAGCGTGCCCGGACTGCCCCGTTGAGTACGACATCACGTACACGGGAAACGCCTTCGCCAACTGTCGAGGCTGCAGCGCGCAAGTCAGTTGGACGGTCACGGATGTCGCGGACCCGGCAAATCCAGTCACGATCGAGACGGGCTCAGGACGCGCGTCGACCAAGTGCTGCTCATCGAAGTGGGTCGGCACGATCCAATGTCCGTGCACCGGGACGGATTGGATTGGAATGTCGCTCGAGTGCCAGTCGTGCCAGTAGCGGACGAGCGAGCATGAAAGTGACGATCGTCGGACTCGGCGTTGTGTTGGCCGTGAGCGTCGCCATCGCCGTCTTGCTGGTTCCTTCGGACAACGAGTCCGAAGACTCGTCGGCGGTTCAGCCGTCGACGCCAGCCACGTCGTCCGCGTTCGCCGGACCAAGTTCGGACCTCGCGCCGCTGTCTGTCGACACGGAATCCCCTAGACGTGTGGACGCGCGGCGCGCCTCGAACCTCGCGCCGACGCAGCCCGATTCGGTGGCGCAGCCGGCGGATACGGCGACCTTTGAAGAGAAGTACGCCGGCAAGACCACGGAGGAACTCACGATCGAACTCGCCGTGTTGAGAGCGCGATACGACGCACGCGGTCAAGCCATCCTCAAGGCCCGGCGCGAGGCGGGCCTCGTGACCACAATGCCCGTGGTTCAGGGGGAGACAAGGCACTTCAGCTACCCCGAGGCCACACGTGAAGACAAGCACCCGCGTCCGCCGGACCAACCACTGCGGATGTCGATTCACGGCACTGGATCGAGCGAGACCTATGAACTCACGACGGTGCCGTACGGGGACTATCCCGACTACGACGCTATGGGACCGGAGGTGTTCTGGCTCGAGCTGAGGTTGGGCCCACAGGCCGGAGCGCATCGCTAGCGGCAAAGTGCAGAGTGACGACAAGCGCACCGACGGCGCGACGAATGCGCTGCGGGAAGCGCGTTGAAATGCGCGCGGCCGCTACTTGGAGAGTGGCGGCGCAGCGAGCGCGAATTCGAGCGCTTCGAAGTGCTCGCCGCGGCACAGATCGATGACGCGCACGACGTCGCGCCAAGGCACGCGCGCGTCGGCGTCGAGCACGACAGCCGGCTGCGGCGCGCCGACGCTTCGCGCGTCATCGACCGCGTCGCGCAGCAAGCCGCGCAACGCGCCGTCGTCAGCGACGCGCCGGCTACCGAAGCTGCACGTGGTGACTTGAGCCTCGTCGTTCCACGACAAGGCGATTCGAAGGGACGCGCGCGCGGCGATGGCCTGCACGCCGCTCGGGCTGCCCGGCGACTTGGGCAGCCAGACGTCGAACTTGCCTTCGACCTGTTTGAACTTGAAGGAGATCATGAAGAACACGCACAGGCAGAAGATGATGTCGACGAGCGGCGTGACGTTGATCGCGATCGGGTTGTCGGCGTCGTTGTCGAAGGAAGTGGCGGCCATGCGAACTGTCCCAGCGTGAGGGCAAAGGGCGGTCGAACGATTCCGAGGCGGCACGACTGCTGCTCGATGCGCTTCGCAATAGCTCGGCGGCGCGCGCGGTTGCGCGTGGAGCACTTGAAAACCCCGTGGCCGTCCTCGAATCGGACAAGGAAGGAGCTGCCGGGGGCCGTCGGGAATTTCGTACGCACTTGGAGGAGCGTTTGGCGCGCGCGTGCCGAATCCGCGACGACCGCGAGGGTCGCGAACTGCACTCTTGCGCCCACATTCGGCTCCGTTCGAAACAGCGCGGTCGCTACAAGTGCGCACCGTTTTGCTCCACAACCGTTCGCCACACCATTCAACATGCGCCGATCCCTCGCGATTCTCGCCCTGTGCCTCGCCTTGTTCACCGCTCCGCGCGCGCGCGCCCAAGCGTCGGCAGGGGACTTCGAACAAGCGATCGCTCCCGCGCTCGACTCGATCTACATGCTCGGCGTCGCGCGCCGCAATTCGGGCGGTCCCGAGGTGTTCCAGTTCATCGGCACCGGCTGGGTGATCGCCGAGGGCAAGCTCGCCACGAACGCGCACGTCGCCGAGGCGCTGCTCGAATCGTCGGCGGAAGGCCGACTCGTCGCCAAGCGCTCGTGGAGCGATCGCGATGAACTGGCGCTGACTGCGAAGACGATCCGCGTGCATCCGGCCTACGGTCCGTGGAACGCGCGTCTGAAGCGCGTCGTCGTGCGCAACGAGAACGATCCCGCGGCGGCGCGTTCGATCAGCTTCATTCCCGTCGCGGACGTCGCCATCGTCGAAGTCGAAGCAGGCAACACCGCGACGCCGCTCGTGCTCGCCGATCCCACGAAGGTCGAGCCGTCGCTCTCGGAGCCGGTCGTGTACCTGGGCTTTCCGCACGAGAACATCGCGGGCTATCCGACCCTGCACGCGGTGCCCGGTTACGTGACGGCGAAGACCGACTTCTTCTTCCAACGCACCACGTGGTCCGATTCGTTCCTGATCCACTACTGCGGTCCGGTGGTCGGCGGCGCGAGCGGCAGTCCGATGCTCAACCGCGCGGGCCAAGTGATCGGTCTGATTTCGGCGGCTGAAAACAACCTGTCGGCCAACGGCGAACGCACGAGCTTCGGCTTCGCCTACGGGCAACGCGTCGATCTCGTGCGCGAGTTGTTGCGCGACGACTACGAGACCGTGCAAGCGTTGCGCGACAAGAACTGGTCCGAGCGTCTCGCGCACTTGCTGCTGCCGCCCGACGAATTGCTCGAACAGATGGCGGCGGCGAAGGCCGAGCACGACGGCGTGCCGCAACTGACGTCGGCGAACACGGTGACGCGCCGTCAAGTCGTCGTGAAGCAAACCGAGCCCGCGCGCTTGCAAGTCACGCTCGATCCGGGCTTGCGCTACGGCTTCTTGGCTGCAGCGCACGACGGCAGCGACGTCGACGCGCAGGTCTTGTTGCGCGACGGCGAGACCGTGCTCGGCGTCGACGTCGAGACCGACTACTTCCCGATGGTGTGGATCGGGCCGCTCGAAGAACGCACGGCGGTGACCTTCGAAATCGTGGCCTCCGAGCGCTTGTTGCAGGACACGGCCTGCAGTCTGCACGTCTACAAGTACGAGCCGATGCTCGTGCCGATCGCCGCGGACGACAACAGCGCCGTGTTCTTCTCGGAGACCTTCGTCGTTCCGGAAGAGGGCACGAGCCGCGCGACTTGGAGCTTCACCGTCGAGACCGGCGCCAACATGTTGTTCAGCGCCGAGTCCGACGACGGCTACGACATCGATCTCGCGCTCGCGCTCGACGGCGTGATCGAAGCGACCGACGATTCCGCCGACAGCATTCCGATGGTGCAGCACGAAGGCGCCGCCGGAACGATCGAACTGCGCTTGCAGATCCCGCAGGGAACGAAGGCCGGAGCGTTGATCGCGCTCAAGGGCGTCTTGCTCGAAGGGCCGCGTCCGACGCGCGTCGGCGAAGCGCCCGCGCAAGGTGCTTCGACGCCCGAGGCCGTGTATGCGCAACTCGACGCGTTCCTCGACGAGATTTGGAAGCAAGTCGGCACGACCGGCGCGACGTCCGCTCAAGACGTGATCGCCTTGGTCGACTTCATCGAGATCGAATTCGAAATCCCGGCCGGAGTCGCGCCGCTGTTCATCGCCTACGCGCCGGGCGGCGAGAACGTCGACATCGCGCTGTTCGGCGGCGACGACGTGCTCGCGCAGGACGTCGAGGCCGACAATCAGCCATTAGTCGGCCTGCCTGCCGCGCAGGAGGTGCGCACGATCAAGATGCGGCTGTCCGAGCCCAGTTCGGAAACACCGGTGAACGTCGGCTATCGACTGTCGTTGATTCGCGCGAAGTGAGGGCGGTGGGGCGTTTCCGTTCGGCGTGGGACGAAAGCGCTCCGCGAAACGCCGCGCCGGAAGCCCGCGCTCGCGCTCGAAAGGCGGCGTTTTCGGCGCAAACACCGGCGTCGGCGCCGTGGCGCGCGAACGGCCGACACTGGAACGCGGGACGCTCGATCGCTATTACACGGCGTCCGACGGCGGGCATCTCCGCCGTTCACACCACCAACCAACGCAAACACGACCCATGAAGAAGACGATTCTCGGCTGCGCGCTCGCAATCTCGCTGTTCGGCACGAGCTGCCTCGGCCCGAACCAGACGTTCAACAAGCTGCACGACTGGAACAAGACCGTCACCTCCAACAAGTGGGGCAACGAAGCCGTGTTCCTCGGCCTCAACATCATCCCGGTCTACGGCCTGTGCTACTTGGCCGACATCGTGGTGTTCAACTCGATCGAGTTCTGGAAGGGCGAGACCAAGTAAGCCCCCGACTCGTTTTCGAACGACCGGCCGCGCCCTCGGGTGCGGCCGGTCTGCGTTTCGGCGCAGGCTCGCGCGCGCGGGCTACGCAGCACGGCCCACGAGTCGCGTCCGAGCGCTGTGCGATAGTTGCGTGCATGGCGGGCTGTTTCGTGAGGTTTCGAGCGCGACGAATCCACCAGCGGGCGGCGCGAACGCTTCTGTCGTGGCGCGCTTCGAGCGTTGCGTTGTCGCTCCTGCTCGGCCTCGTGCCGAGCGCCTTCGCCGGCGACCATCACCGCGACGGAACGCTCAAGTGCAACGACTGTCACGTGATGCACTTCAGCGTGTCGCATCCCTACGGCAGCAACGCCACGCGCTACCCGATGCAATTCGGGCCGCAGGCGAATTTGCTCGGTGGGCCGGTGAACGAACTGTGCGCGGCGTGCCATGACGGTCGCGCGCTCGCCCCGGACGTCATCGGCGTCAACACCGGCAGCGATCTCGGTCTGCGCCTCGGCGGCTATCTCAACTGGTCGAGCGATCCGACGGCGGTTCAGGCGACCGGCCACACCTTGGGCTCGACGGCATTGCCGCCGGGCGGCGCATACACGCCGAAGAGCGGCTTCGGATTGAGTTGCATCGACTGCCACGACGCGCACGGAACGTCAGGGCCGGGCGGCGTCAGCATGTACCGCAACTTGAATCCCAAGCCCGGAGCGTTGAGCGTCGGGCTCGGCGTCGCGCTGTCCTATTCCGTTCATCCGACCAGCCCCGATCTCACCGCGCAGGTGTGGGAGCGCGGTGTCGGTCGCTACGACGAAGCGTCGGTCGAATGGTGCGAGCCCAACTCGCAAACGTCGGCGATCGCGACGTGGTGCGCGGGTTGCCACAGCGAGTTCCACAACTCGGGCAGCACGCCGTCGCAGAACCTCGAGCACGCTTCGTCGCGCGAGAACCTCGAGGGCGACATGTACCGGATCTACCGCACCGGCAGCACGAGCGGTGTTCCGCCGCAGGGTCAGAACAAGATCGCCTGGGTGAAGGTGTTGAGCAGGCTCGGCGGTTGGAACGGCGCGGCGCTGAACAACGACGCGACGCCGACCTGCATCACGTGCCACAAGGCGCACGGAAACGGCAACCCCGACGGGCTGATCTATCGACGCGGAACGCTTCCGGCGACCGAGGACGGCGGCGGCACTTCGGTGCAGGACCTGTGCAACCAGTGTCACAACGACGAGACCTACTTCGGCAGTCCGAGCAACACGCCGTCGACCGCCGGAGCTGCACCAGGCCGCTCGGGCGCGAGTCTCGAACCGGCGCGCGGCTTCCGCTTGCAGCCGCCGCAGCAGCGCTCGCCGCGCTGACGCACGGCGCGCGCGCTTGCGAAAAGGGAGCGTGCTTCGGCGGTGAGAATCGAGGCAGAGATTCTCCGCGCTCGATGCGCGCTCAGCTTGGCGAAGCGCCGGCGGCAATACGGTGAGGCAGGCCTGGGGATCGCCGACACGCAGGCTCGGGCGCGAGTCGCGTGCGGCGAAAATCTCGAAATGTGCGGCGGGATCGCTCCGAAACGACGCGGGACTGGTGAACCGATCCACCGACCTCCCGCACGAGATTCGCCATGTCCAGCCTGCTGCTCTTCGCGCTCGCCGTCGTTCCCGCTCAATCCGCGCCGCCTGCGCAACTGCCGGCCGTGCCGTTCGAACTGAACCTGGGCTCGCAACCGGCCGAGGTCGCCTTCCGCGCGTCGTTGGCCGGCGGCGCAGCTTTCGTCACGACTTCGGGCGCGTTGGTCTACGACTTGTCTGCATCGCGCGAGTCGCGTTGGTCGCTGGTCGAGACCTTTGTCGGCGGGAGCGCGCTGCCTGTCGGCGAGGGCGAGACCGAGACGCGCGTCAGTCGCTTTTTCGGCGACGACGAACGTGCATGGACCTGCGACGCGCCGACCTATGCACGCGTCGATCTCGGGCGCGTGTGGCCCGGCGTGCAGGTCGATCTCGCAGCGCGCGGTGCGAATTTCGAGAAGCGCTTCTTCGTCGCGCCGCACGCGGCGCCCGCGAGCATTCGCGTGCACGTCGGCGGCACCTGCGGGTTGCAGGTCGACGACTCGGGTGCGCTCGTCGCGAACACCGGCGCCGGAGAGGTCCTGTTCACCGCGCCGATCGCGTGGCAAGAGCGCGACGGTGTGCGCGAAAAGGTCGAGGTCAGCTATCGCGTCGAAGGCGAGACGTACGGCTTCGAACTCGGTCGCTATGACGCCACGCGCGAAGTCGTGATCGACCCGCTGTTGCAGGCGACCTACCTCGGCGGCACGGCGTCCGATGATCTCCTTGCGATGGCGATCGATCCCGCGACGGGCTCGGTCTACGTCGCGGGTCAAACGGCCTCCGTGGATTTCCCCGGCACCACCGGCGGAGCGTTTCCTGCGAGCGCGGGCGGTACGGAAGCCTTCGTCGCCAAGCTCTCGAGCTCGCTGACGACCTTGCAACGCGCGACCTACTACGGCGGCCTCGGCGAGGACATCGGCACCGGCGTCGCCTTCGGAGGCGGCAGTGTCTATCTGTGCGGATCGACGCGCGCAGCGAGCGTTCCGGGAGTCGCGGGTGGCGCGTTGCCGTTGCGCCAGGGAGCGATCGACGGCTTCATCGCGCGCTTCGACGCGGGGCTCACGGTGCTCCAAAACGCGACGTATTTCGGCGGTGCCGAGCCCTATGGCGACGACTTCGTGCACGAGGTCGCCTTCGATGCTTCGAGCAGCACGTTGGTCGCCGTCGGAAGCACCTACGCGACCAACTTGCCCGGGACCGTCGGAAGCGTCGAGCCGGGCGCGCACGGCAACATGGATGCATACGCCGTGCGCTTGAGCGCGAACTTGACGTCGATCGTCATCGCGACCTACGTCGGCGGCACGGACCAAGATCACGGCAACGCCCTCGTCGTGCAGTCCGGCACGGGTCACGTCTTCGTCGGCGGGTTGACGTTCTCGAACAACCTGTTGACGCAAATGGGGACCGGCGGCGCGAAGAACAGCTACAGCAACTGCGGCTTCTGCAGCGACGGGTACGTCGTGCGCCTGAATCCGACCTTCACCGTCGTCGAAGGCGGCACGTACTACGGCGACTTCTGGGTCAACTGGATCGTCGACCTCGCGCAGGGGCCCGACGGGACGCTCTACGGCGTCGGAACGACGTCGACCGTCGCGGGCTCGACGGGCGTGTTGCCGGGAACGTCCACCGGCGCGCAATCACATCCGGGCTCCGGCGACGAAGCCTACGTCGTGCGCTTCGCCAACGACTTGCAGGTGATCTACAACGCGAGCTACCTCGGCGGCGCGATGGAGGATTGGGGCTACGGCGTCGATGTCGACCCTACGACGGGCGACGTGCTCGTCTCCGGTCACAGCAGTTCGTGGGACCTGCCTGCGAGTCAATTCGGCGCGCAGAGCTTCCTGGCGGACTACGCGCCGGGTATTGCGAGCCAAGACGCCTTCGTCAGTCGCTTGACCTTCGGCCTGACGGCCTTCGTGTGCACGAGCTACTACGGCGGCCAGTACGGCGAGCGCGCGAGTGTTGTGCGCGTGGCACCGTCGGGCCAGATCTACATAGCCGGCACGAGCGGTTCGGCGAATCTCCCCGGCACGGTCGGCGGCGCGCAGCCCGCGCAGTCATCCCTCTACGAAGACGGCTACGTCGCGCGCTTCGACGCGGGCCTGACCGGCGCGGGTGGGGGCACTCCGCATGTCTACTGCGCCTCGGGCACGACGTTCAACGCGTGCCAGCCCTCGATCTCGGCGACCGCCAACCCGAGCGTTTCGCACGCAACGGCGTGCACGATCAGCGCGACGTCACTCGAGGGGCAGCAGAACGGATTGATCTTCTACTCGACCTTCGGACGCTGGGGCGCGCTGTGGTGCGGCACGAGCGGCTACAGCTACTTGTGCGCGAAGATGCCGCTCGAGCGCACCTCGGTGCAGAACTCCGGCGGCACAGCGGGCGCTTGCGACGGCACGATCGCGCTGCCCTGGAATGCGTGGCACATCGCCAACCCCGGCGCGGCGGGCAACTTCATCGTCGCGGGGCAAATCCTCGACGCGCAATGCTGGTTCCGGGATCCGGGCAGCTGCCGCAACACGAGCATGTCCAACGCCGTCGAGCTGACGATGCTGCCGTAGTCGCGCAGAGCAGCGACGGTTCGGCGCGGGTCGCCGGCGAGCCACGCTCGTTCGCGGGACCAGCGCGTTGCGCCGCGAGCGCGACGATCGCTGCGCTTCAGCGTGCGCCGTGTCGAAACGTGACGATCAGCACCACGCGGTCGGCGTCGGCGCGGTTCCAGGCTTCGTGCTCGTGCGTGTCGTCGAAGATCAGACAGCGCCCGCGTTGCCAAGTGCGGAGCTCGTCGCCCAAGCGCAGACCGAGGTCGCCCTGCGGGACTACGAGCGGCAAGTGGCAACGCAGCATGCCGCGCAGCTCGCCGCGGTGCGGATACAGGTGCGTGCCGGGTCGCAACAGAGAGAAGCTCGCGTTCACCAGCTCAGGAACGGCTGAACACGCGCGCGCCGTGCGCGGGCAGCGCGCGCGATGCGCTGCGCATTCGGGCGCGTCGCCGAACAGCGCGTAGGAGCGCCAGCCTCGTTCGTCGTAACCGTGCGCGACCGTCGTCAGCGAGTCTGGGCTCGCGACGAACTCGTCATCGGCGAGTTGCAGCAACTCGCGCAGCACGGCCTCGAACTCTGCCTCGAGCGCCGGGACGAAGGCGAAGTCGCGCGGGTCGCGGAACGCGCTCACGCCGCCCGCGCTTTCAAACATGGCGAACTGCTGCGCAGGATCGAGCGCTGCATTGAGGAGCGATGGATCGGTACACGACGACGATTAGTGCCGTGCTCTGCGCACGACCCGACGCGTCGCCGTGCGCGAATTCGCGCCGGACACGCTTGCTGCACCACATCACGAAGGCGCGCGCGAACGGTGAGCTTCGTCGTGCTCGCCATGTACGCGCCGCCGTCAACCGAACACGAAGTGGCGCGTCGCAACAACGGCGCGCAAGAGCTCCGCGCGAAAATCCGGATGCGCGATCGAGATCAAACGCTCGGCGCGATCGCGCAACGGCAGACCGTGCAGATTGACGGCGCCGAACTCCGTGACGACCCAGTGCACGTGACCGCGCGTCGTGACGACGCCGGCGCCTGCGTTGAGTTCGGGAACAATGCGCGAGATCGTGCCCTTCGCCGCCGTCGCCGAAAACGCGAGCACAGGCTTGCCGCCTTTCGCCAAGGCCGCGCCGCGGATGAAGTCCATCTGGCCGCCGATGCCCGAGTAGATGCGGTGACCGAGCGAGTCGGCGCACACTTGCCCGGTCAAGTCGATCTGCAGCACCGCATACCCGGCAGCTGCCAGAGCCCGCGCT
>CAYHRR010000033.1:0-15551 GCA_964358875.1 uncultured Planctomycetaceae bacterium
GTCGCGCTCGTCGCCGTGCTCGATGCCGACAAGGAAGGCTTCCTGCGCTCGGCGACGTCGTTGATCCAGACCTGCGGACGCGCGGCGCGCAACGTCGAAGGGCGCGTGATCCTGTACGCCGATCGCATGACCGACTCGATGCGCGTGACGACCAGCGAAGTCGAGCGGCGACGCGTGCTGCAGACGGCGTACAACGTCGAGCACGGCATCACGCCGCAGACGATCCTCAAGCCCATCCGCGATTCGATCGAGTCGCTGTACGAGATGGACTACGCCGCGGTCGAGGCTCCGTTGCGCTCGCGCGCCGAGCGCGTCGCCGAGGAGCCCGCGCTCGAATGGACGACCGACAAGCTGCGCGGCGAGATCGCGAAGATGCGCGACGACATGCTGCACGCGGCGACGGAGATGCGCTTCGAGGAGGCGGCGAAGTTGCGCGATCGCTTGAAGGACCTCGAGTTGATCGAGCTGACGCGTTGAAGGATTTCGAACAATGACGAGAGCCTTGGTTTTCTTCGTGCTGTGCGTACTGAGCGTGGCGTGCCGCTCCACTTCGGCCGCCGGAGATCGAGCGCGCGAGTACGTGCTCGTCGTGCTGCGCCGCGGCGCGAACACGGCCGAAAGGAGCGAAGTGGAGCGCGCCGAGATCCAAGCGGCGCACATGGCAAACATCCAGCGCCTCGCGAAGGAGGGTGTGCTCGTGGTCGCGGGACCCTTCGGTCAACCAAATACGGATCCGACGCGGCGCGGGCTGTTCATCTTTGACGTCGCCAACATCGCGCGCGCCAGGGAGCTGGCCGGCACAGATCCGGCGGTCCAAGCGGGAGTGCTCGCGATGGAGTGCATTCCGTTGCGCACGCGCGCGGACTTGCGGCGCGCGAGTACGGTCGACCTCGGCCTCAGCGCGGATGTCGACAGCGGTGCGCTCGCGGAATTCCCGATGCACCGCTTCACGCTTGCGATTGTCGGCGGCGGAGCGAAGGCGCGAGCGGCGCTCGAGCGCAGTATCGCGCCGGGTGGTGTGCTGCTCGTCGGCCGTTGTGGGGGAGCGCTGCAGGGATCGAACGTCGCGATCCTCGACGCGCCCGATGTCGCGCACGCCGAGGAATTGCTCGCACCGCTGCGTGGCGAACTCGGCGCGCTCGATCTCGTGCCGTGGTGGGCTAGCGAGACGTTGACGAAGTTGCCCGAGTGGGCGCTGGAAAGTCCGCGCTGACGCGGCGCTTCGTCGACCTCAGCCACGCGGTCGGCGACGTCACCTATCCCGGTCTGCCCGAGCCGCGCGTCGACGCGCACATGTCGTTCGAGGCGTCGCACGCGCATTACGCGCCGGGCACCGAATTCGAAATCGCGCGCGTCACGATGGTCGCCAACACCGGCACGTACATCGACGCACCTTCGCATCGCTTTCGCGGCCACGGCGACGTGTCGACGCTGCCGCTCGAGAAGCTGGCCGATCTCGACGCGCTCGTCGTCGATGCGCGTGGACAAGTCTCGATCGACGCGAGCGCGTTCGCCGGACTTGCGCTGCGCGGCAAGGCTGTGCTCGTGCGCACCGAATGGTCGCGCCACTTCGGGACGCCGGAGTACGGCCGCGGCCATCCGTTCCTGAGCGCGGGCGCGGCGCATCAGCTCGTCGCCGCCGGCGCAGCGCTCGTCGGCATCGACTCGCTCAACATCGACGACACCGCCGATGCACTGCGACCCGTTCACACCGCGCTTCTCGCCGCGGGCATTCCGATCGTCGAACACTTGCGCGGGCTCGGCGAACTCCCGCCGCGCGACTTCCGCTTCTTCGCCGTGCCTGCGCGCATCCGCGGCCTCGGCTCGTTCCCCGTGCGCGCCTTCGCGATCGTCGACTGAAGCACGACCTGCGCCGCAGGAATCCGCGCGCGCCGCCGTGCGTGCCTCGCGATCGTCGACCAAGTCACGAACTGCGAAGGCGGTACGAGCGTTCGGTGCGCCGGCACGCGTTCGAATCCGTCGACGAAAACACAGGAGCCCGCCGTTCCTCGCGGAAGGCGGGCTCCGTCGTTCAACCGACCGAGTGAGTGCTCACTCCTTTTTCGGGCGTGCAGCCGCAGCCGCGCGTTCGCCGGCCTTTGTGCCTTTGTATTTCTCGGCCACTTCCTGGAACTTCGCGCGCGCCTTCGACGAACCGAGCTTGGCCGCCGCCTCACGCGCCTTCTCGAAGGCTTCAGCTGCCGCCAATTCCTTGGCGAGGGCCGGGTCTTTGCGAACTTCGTCAGCACGCTTCTTGGCGGCAGTGCCGAGTTCGCCGTTGCCGAATTCCTTGGCGAGCGTGTCGAACACGAGCAGCGCCTTGACCACGTCGAGGTTCTTGACGAAGCCCTCGGCCTGCGTCGAAAGCACTGCGACGTGTGCCTCGATTTCACCGAGCGCCGTCTGCGCGTCCGCCTTGTCGACTTCGTTCGCCTTGGCGTCGGCAGCCACGACTTTGGCGTCGGCCAAGGCCTTGCCGAGCTTGCCCGCTTCCATCGACTTGCCGACGGCGGCCAAGCGTCCAGCGAGCTGCTTGCTCGGCACCAGCGCGAGGAAATTGAGCGAACGCGGCTTCACTCCCTTGAGTGCCTCCTTGATCGTCGCGTCGGACAGCGACGAGGGATGGCCGGCCCACACGACCTTGCCGTCGGGGCCGATCAAACACGACGAGGGAATGCCGCTGACGCCGTACTTGCCGCTCGAGGTCGAGCCCGAGCCGATGCGCAACGTCAGACCCATCTCATCGATGTAGTTCGAGACCAAGTCCGGCCCTTCGTCGCTCAGTCCCATGACGACCAAGCCCTGTTCGCCGTACTCACTCTGCAACGCTTCGAGGTGAGGCCACGCCCCACGGCAGGGGCCTCACCAAGTTGCCCAGAACTCGATCAACACGGCGTTTCCGCCGAGGTTGTCGAGGTTCAGCGGGCGACCGATGTGGTTGAACCACGCACCGGCAGTGATTTCCGGCGCCGTAGCTCCGGGCTTGAGAACTTCGGCGCGCGGCGTCGTGAACGCCGCCAAGGCGAGCGCAGCAACAGCTGCCGCGCCAAACGCGAGGAGTTTGTTCATGGATGGATTCCCGTGGGAGTTGCGCCGCGTGTCTTGAACTCGTGCGAAAAGCGGCGCCGACATGCTACTGCGAGCGCGCCCGAGCGCCGAGAGTCTCGCGCCGCGGCGCACGCCCGGCAATGCTTCGTTGCAACCTCGCCTCGCGCCGTCGAACATTCGCACGCGATGGCCCAACCGCGCTGGTCGATCGACGACGTGCCCGAAAAGCCTGGCGTCTACCTGTTTCGCGACGCGGCGGGAGCGGTGCTGTACGTCGGCAAAGCGCGCAAGCTGAAGAGCCGCTTGCGCAGCTACCGACGACCGGGCGGCGACGGCCGCTTGATGATTCGCTTCCTCGAAGAGGTCGCTGCGAGCGTCGAGACGATCGTCACACGCACCGAAGGCGAGGCGTTGCTGCTCGAAGACGCGCTGATCAAGCAGCACAAGCCGCCGCACAACGTGCGCCTCAAGGACGACAAGTCGTTCTTGATGCTGCGCCTCGACGCCGAGGAATTCCCGCGCTTCAAGTTCGTGCGCGCGCACAGTCCGAAGAAGGACAAGAAGGGCGGCGAGCAAACGGGCCGCGCGCGTTTCTTCGGGCCCTTCGCGAGTTCCGGCGGCGTGCGCCGCACGCTCAGTGACCTGCATCGCGTCGTGCCGATGCGCGACTGCCCCGACACGGTGTTCGCCAATCGCTCGCGGCCGTGCCTCAAACATCAGATCGGTCTGTGCGCGGCGCCGTGCGTGGGATTGATTTCGCGCGAGGAGTACGCGCTGCTCGTCGAACGCGCAGCAGCGGTGCTCGCGGGCGACACGCGCGAACTGGAGACCGAGCTCGAAACGCGCATGTTGGCGGCGTCGCGCGAACTCGACTACGAACGCGCAGCGGCCTGGCGCGATCGGCTCGCCGCGTTGCGTCGCACGGTCGAGCGCCAGGGCGTGCGACCGAGCGACAAGAGCGAGCGCGACGTGCTCGCGTTGGCGCGGCGCGGCGGTGAGGCGGTGGTGCATCGACTTGCCTTCCGCGACGGGCGCATGGCCGAAAGCCGCAGTCACTTGTTTCGTTCGGAGTTGCCCGACGAAGAGCTATGGCACGACGTGTTGACGGCGCTGTACGGCAGCGGACGTCGCGAAGTGCCGCCGGAAATCGTGTTATCGATCGCGCCGGCGGAACTCGAACTGCTCGAAGGCGTGCTCGGCGCTGGGACGAAGCTCGTCGTGCCGCAAGGCGGCGAACGGCGGCGCATGCTCGACCTCGCGCACGAGAACGCGCGCACGGCGTTGACGCGGCGCGAAAGCGAACAGGCCTTCGAGGAAGCGGCGCTCGAAGCGCTCGAAAGCCTGTGCGACCTCGACGGACCTCCGGAGGTGATGGACTGCTTCGACATCTCCAACCTGCAAGGCACGCACGTCGTCGCGAGCCGCGTGCGCTTTCGCGGTGGCCACGCCGACAAAGCGGGCTATCGGCGCTTCAAGGTGCGCGACGTCGTCGGTCAGGATGATTTTGCTTCGATGAAGGAAGTTGTCGGGCGCTCGCTGAAACGCGGTGTCGAAGAGGACGACCTGCCGGACCTGATCGTGATCGATGGGGGAGCTGCGCAACTCGCGAGTGCGCTCGCCGCGCGTGACGAGGCCGGAGCGTGGGACGTGCCGATGATCGGGCTCGCCAAGGCGCGGTCGGAACGCAGCGTCGGCGGCACGCGCAAACTGGCCAGCGAGGAACGTCTGTTCCTACCCGGCGCGCTCGAACCGCTCGAACTCGGCCGCAACAGCCCCGCGCGGCTCCTGCTCGAACGCATTCGCGATGAGGCGCACCGCTTCGCGATCACGTACCACCGCCGCGAGCGCGGTCGCATCACGTCGCAACTCGATTCGATCGAGGGCGTCGGCGAGGCGCGTCGCAAGGCGCTGCTGCGCTGCTTTGGAAGCGTCGCCGGCGTGCGCGAAGCCAGTGTCGATCAGATCGCCGCAGTTCCCGGCATCGGCGCCGATCTCGCCGTGCGCATCCTCGAACGACTCACGCGGCGCACCGCGGAGTGAGCGCGCGCGCCTGAGCAACATGGATGAGTGGAGCGCGGCGTTGCGCTAGCTTGCGCGGCACGCATGGAAGCAGACCACGCCGGCGATCTCACCTTGCGGAGCTACCGCCGCGCCGTAGCGCTCGTGCTCGCCGTCGTTGCGGCGCTCGCTTTGACGAGCCTGGGCGCGAGTCGACCGCTCGACGCGCACGAGGCCTATGTCGCGCGTTCGGCGACGGAAATGCTGCGGCGTGACGACTGGGTGTTGCCCTACTTCAATGGGCAACCGCGCCTGCAGAAACCGCCGCTGAACTACTGGCTCGGCATGGCCGCACACGCGGCGAGCGGCGGCACCGCGCAGCAAACGGTGAGCGAAACCTCCGCGCGCTTGCCGTCGGCCTTGGCCGCAGTTGCGCTCGCCGCATTGAGCATCGCGCTCGCACGCGTGATCGGCGCCGCGCGGCGGACAGCGCTTACGGCCGGAGTGATCGCGGGTGTGTCGCTCGGAGCGCAGGAGTGGGCGCACAACGCGCAACCGGAGATGCTCTACGCCGCTTGTTGCGCGCTGGAAGTGCTCGGCTTTGCGCTCGCGCGGCGTGCGAGCACTCGCACGGAACGGCTGCGCGGCGCAACGCTCGGATGGCTCGGTTTCGTCCTCGCGGTGCTTTCGAAAGGGCCCTTGCTGCCGGCGATGTTGTGGATCGGCGCGAGCGTCGCGTTGTGCATCGAGCGTCGCCGCTGGAACGCCTGGCTGGCGTTGTGGCCGTTGCTGGGCTTGAGCTTGTTGCTGGTCGGCTGCGCTCCGTGGGTGGCGGCCGTCGTCGCGCGCGAGCCGCACGCGTGGGAGTTTTGGAAGGCGCAGATGTTCGATCGCACCGGCGGCGCGAGCGCGGCGTGGTGGCGGCCGTTCAAGCTCGCCTATGTCGGCGCGGCTCTGGCCTTGCTCGCTCCTTGGTCGCTCGCGGCGCTCGCCGGACTGATCCAACCGTGGCGCGCACGCGCGACCGACGAGCGCAGGGCGGCACGCTTTCTGTGGATCGCGGTCGCCGTGCCGATGCTGATCCTCAGCTTCTCGGCGAAGGCCAAGCACTACTACCTGCTGCCTGCACTCGCGCCGCTCGCGGTGCTCGCGGCCGTGGCCGTGCAAGCGCTGTGGCAGCGGCAAGGTTCGGATGAGGCCGGGCCGCCGCGCGTGCGTTGGATCGTGCGCGCACACGCGACGCTGGCGATCGCCGCAGCGCTGACGGCAGCGGTGTGGAGCCTGCGTCGCGACTTCACCGTCGATGTCGGTGTGTTCGCGCGCGGCGCGAGCTACGTGGCCTTCGCCGGCGCGGCGGGCTGCGGCGTTTGGGCGTGGCGTGCGAGCGCATGGCCTGCCTTCGTGCGTCTCGCCACGGCCTTTGCGCTCGTGTTGTTCGGCCGCGAACTCGCCGGCCTCGACATCCCGCGCCGCCGCCTTCAAGACGCACAGTTCGCGAGCGAGGTCGGTCGCGTCGCCGGCCGCGAGCGCGAGCTGATCGTCATCGACGGCAACGCGCAGTTGCTCGCGTACTACGCGGACCGCCGAGTGCGCGAAGGAGCGCGCGCGCAGGTCGGCGAAGTGCTCGCAGCGACGCCCGATGCGTGGTTCGTCGACGAAGAACGTGCGTGGAGCGCAGCCGGGCACGCCGGTCGAGTGCTCGTGCGCGACAACAGCGGCGCCGACGATGCGCGCGCGTTGATCGATCCGCGCGGCACGCGTTGAGCACCCGGCGCGGAGCCCGATCCGCGCGAGTTGCGTGTGCGGCTTGCCGATCGAAGCGCTGCCCACTGGAATCGCGCGACGCCGCGCGTAGGCTCCGCGCCCATGCTCGCTGAGCAACTGTTCGGTCGTCGCGGCGACCGCGAGTTCCGTTGGCGCGGTCAGTCCGTGTCGCGCATCGAAGGCCTGTCGGACGCCGTGTTCGCGCTCGCGTTCACGCTGATCATCGTCACGCTCGAAGTCCCCAAGACCTTCGCCGCGCTGCTCGACGTTTTTCGCGCGGTGCCTGCTTTCACCGTGTGCTTCGCCTCGCTCGCGTTGTGTTGGTGGCACCACTACCGCTTCCATCGGCGCTATGGGCTCGAGGACGGTTGGACCACGCTGTTCAACTTGGCCTTCCTGTTCGTGATCCTGCTGTACGTCTATCCGCTGCGCTTTCTGTTCGATCTGTTGTTCGCGATGGTGCGCGTCGGTCCTGCTGCGGCGAGCGAGAACGTGATCGCGCGCGAGCAGATTCCGACCTTGATGATCGTGTACGGCATCGGCTTTTGCGCAGTGTTCGCCTTGCTCGCTGCGCTCAACGCGCGCGCCTGGCAGCTGCGCTTGGAGCTCGAACTCGATTCGGTCGAGCGTGTGCTGACCAAGAGCGCGCTGCATGGCCACCTCGCTTCGGTAGCGATCGGCGTCGTGTCGATCGCCGTCGTGTCGTTCGATCGCGATCTCGCCGGATGGGCCGGCATGCTCTACGGCCTGATGGGGCCGGTGCACGGGATCCACGGAGTGCTGACCGGCCGCGCCGTCGCGCGTTACCGCGGCAAGCTCCCTGGAGCGCCTTTCGCGAGTTGACCGATGCGCGTTCTTCGTGGAAAGGCCGCGCGCGGCGCGGTGGCGTGTTGCCTCACGCTCACTTCGTGCGCAGCGCTCGTGCCGCGCGGCGCTCCACGCGCGGTCGTGCGCGGACCGCTGCCTACGCGCATCCAGCATCCGTTGGCGCTCGTTTCGCCGCACTTGGGCTTGCGGCGAGCGGTCGCTCAGCCGGCAGGTGAACTCGGCCTCGGCGTCGATCTGTCCTACTCGAGCATCTTCGAAGCGGTCGATCTCAACGGGCAACGCGTGGTCTTCGACGGCGAGAGCGCGCGCGCCGTGACGCGGATGCGCTTCGGCCTCGGAGCAGGCTGGGACGTCGAGAGCGAAGTGGGCGCGCTGTATGCCGACGGAGGCTTCCTCGACGAATTCGTCAGCGCGTTCCACGACTTCTTCGGCTTTCCCAACCAAGGGCGCGAGACGGTCGACGACGACGACTTCGACATGAGCGTGCGGAGCCAAGGGCGCGAGCTGTATGCGTTGCAAGCGCACGAACTCCAGGTGGAGGACCTGCCGCTGATCTTCACCTACGCCGACGAAGCGCCGCGCGCCGACGCGTGGAGCCGCGCATGGCGCGTCGGCGTCGAACTGCCGACGGGCTCGGAGCGCGGCGGTGCCGGCAACGGCGAAATCGACGCGCTGCTCGGGGTTTGCGCGGAACGCAGCATCGGGCGCGCGACGCACACGCTGGGCCTCGCTTGGATCGACACGCACACGCCGAGCGCGTTTCGCGGCTCGGGTATCGGACTTTCGAAACTGGTGGAGTGCGAGTACGCCTGCGAACTGCGCTGGAGCGACGTGAGTTCGCTCGTCGTGCAATTCGACGGGCTGTCAGCGCTGTGCGACGACATTCCCTACGAAGAGATCAACTCGGCGATCGTCGATTTCGGCATCGGCATCGTGCGCGATCTCGGCCCGCAGTCGCGCGCTTACGTGTCGTTCCACGACGACCTGCTCTCGAAGAGCGGTCCCGACTTCAGCGTGGCTTGCGGTTGGTCGTGGAAACTGTGAGCGCGCTTCAGCGATGCACGAGCACGATCGCGAGCGGCATGCTCGGGTCGCCGCCGAGTTCCACGGTCGTCGTCGCGTAGCCGGCCAAGGTCACTTCGAGCGTCGTGCCCGCGATGTCGGGCGCCGGACCGACGCGGAAGGCGCCCTGAAGGTCGCTCCAGGCGCGCTGACTCTCGTGCTCGAGCGGCGTGTTCGAAAGCCCGAAGCGAACCAAGGCATTGCCGGGCGCGCGCACCGTGATCAGCGCGTCGCCGAGCGGCTCGCCGCGTCCGTTGCGCACGACGCCGGTCCAGGTCGCGCGCGGCGCGAGGACGAGCAAGTAGCCGTCTTTCTTGTCGTCCGTAAGCAGGCGTTCGCCGCCCAACAGGATCCAGGCGTCGCTGCGTGCTTCCAACTCGCCGCGCGCCTGTTCGACGAGCAGCGAGAACGTGCCGTCGGTGTCGGAAGCGAGCGGACCTGCTTCGAGGAACGGATGGCGCTGCACGATCGGCACTCCGGCGATCGGCACGCCGGCGAAATCGACGACGCGGCCGGTGATGCGAAGCGCGCGCGCGGGCTCCGCGTCCGGTTGCGGCGCGGCGAGCGCAGGATCGGCGAAGGCATCGAGCGCACGCGTCGCATCGAGCGCATGCGTCCCATCGAGCGCCGGCGCAGCATCGTTCTCACGACCGCCGTCGCGCGCCTCGACGGTCGCCCCGGTACCCAGGTCGCGGTACGTGTAGCCGCCGGGCGCCACTTCGTCGCGCGCGATCAGGAAGTACGCGACTCCCGCCAGGAGCACGAACACGACGACGGCTTTGCGCGCGGCGGACGACATGATTCTTGGGCCTCGAGGCGGTTGTCGGCAGGCTACTCGACCGTGTGCACGGCGCAAGCGAGCGCTTCATGCGCGCGGATGGTGCTCGCGGTGAATCTGCAGCACGTGTTCGTGGTCGAGGTGCGTGTAGATCTCGGTCGTGCGGATCGATGCGTGCCCGAGCATCTCCTGGACGCTGCGCAAATCCGCGCCGCCCTCGACCATGTGCGTGGCGAAGGAGTGGCGCAGGACGTGCGGCGTGACGCGCGCGCTGATTCCGGCGCGCAAAGCGGCGGCTTTGACGCGCCGCCAAGCGTTCGCGCGATCGAGGGGAGCACCGCTGCGTGTCAGGAAGACCTCGGGTCGCTTGAGCGCGTTGGGCAGTTCGCGACGTGCTCCGTCGATCCAGGTCGTCAACGCGGCGCGCGCGCGCGGCCCGATCGGGACAACGCGTGTCTTGTTGCCTTTGCCCGTCACGCGAAGCACGCGCAGCGTCGGTTCGAGTCCGTCCGTGCGCAGCGTGATCGCTTCGCTGACGCGTGCTCCCGACGCGTACAGCACTTCGAGCAAGGCGCGGTCGCGTTGATCGCGCCAATGCTCGCCGTCGGGAGCAGCGAGCAACTTGTCGACATCGCTCACGATCAGCGAACGCGGCAGTGCCCGCCGCAGCACCGGCGCGCTCAACAGAGCGGCGGGATCGCGGCGCGCCTGGCCTTCGGCGATGCGGTGGCGAAAAAGCATGCGCAGCGCCGACAGTGCGCGCGCCACGGTCGCTTCTGCTGCGTGTTCGGCGCGGCGCAGTTCGAGGTAGTCGACGAGATGTTCCGGCTCGACTTCGCTCCAGCCGATGACGCCGCGCTCGGAGAAAAAACGCGCGGCGCGTGAGAGATCGCGGCGGTAAGCCACCAAGGTCGCACGCGACAAGCCCGCCTCGACGCGCAAAGCCTCGGTGAAGTCGACGATGCCGGAGCGAAAGGCAGCGGGCACGGGCGGCGCCGGGATGGGCATGCCCAGAGCCTGGACGGCGGGACTTTCCCGATCAAGCCGCCGGCGCGCCGACTCGCGCGACATCTGCGAGCGCCGCCTTGACTAGCGATCGAGCATGGCTATCCTTCCTCGCCCTCCGGAGCGCCCCGCGTGGGTGCGATGAGACGGCCACAAATGCCCGCGAAAAAGCCCGCCAAGCTGTCCGCCAAGGACCTCGAAGAATTTCGCGCCAGCCTGATCAAGGCGCGCGCCGTGTTGTCCGGCGATCTGTCGCAACTGCACGAAGAGGCTTTCGGCCAGAACGGCAACGTCGACGCCTCGGAGTCGCGGCCGGGCGACACCTCGGACGGCTACTACCAGGAGTTCAACCTGCAACTCCTCGAGCGCGACGAGTCGACGCTGCGTGAAGTCCTCGATGCGCTCGACCGCGTGAGCAACGGGACGTTCGGCCACTGCGAGACGTGTGAGAACATGATCAACAAGGACCGGCTGCGCGCCGTGCCTTACGCGCGCCTGTGCATCGATTGCCAGCGCGCCGCGGAACGTCGC
This sequence comes from uncultured Planctomycetaceae bacterium, assembly GCA_964358875.1. GTDB lineage: Bacteria > Planctomycetota > UBA1135 > UBA1135 > CAYHRR01. The sequence continues at coordinate 11,015 of CAYHRR010000033.1, forward strand.
GGTTCCTGAGCGGACCAGCGCCAGTGACCGCGAGCGCGGTTTCGCAGCCTGCCAAGTTCGCGCCGCCGGCGTCGCTCGCCGCGCGTTTCACGGTGGTGGCGTTGTTGATCGTCGCGGACTTGTGGAGCAAGCACGCTGTGTTCGCGTGGCTCGGCGCGCAACCTGGGCCCGACGGGCTCGGTTACGACGCGCACGGACATCACCGCTTCGAGATCTTCGGTGAGTGGTTCAGCTTCATGCTGTCTTGGAATCCCGGCATGGCCTGGGGCTTCGACAAGCTGCCCGCGTGGTTGTTGGTCGGAGGACGCATCGCGGCGGTGCTGTTCCTCGCCTGGCTCGTCGCGCGTCACCCCAAGGCGAAACGCGTGCTCGGCGTAGCGTTGGTGCTGATCCTCGCCGGTGCGACAGGCAACCTGTACGACAACTTGTTCGAGGCGCCGCGCCGCGCGGGAGCGACCTTCGGCGAGGTGCGCGACTTCATCGACGTGTACTTCCGCGTTTGGGATTGGCATTTCCCGACCTTCAACGTCGCCGACGCCTGCATCTCCGTCGGTGCGGTGTTGTTGTTGGTGACGAGTTTCGGCGCGGCGTCACGCGACGAGCACGCGGCTTGAGTCGCGCGTCCGGCGCGTCGACCGCGAGGTCACGCGCCGCGCATTCGGCGCGTGACGAACAGGCGCCGTGCCCGGCGCGCTCGGTTGCCGCCGCGTGCGCGTCGAAGTAGTCTCCCGCGCATGGCGCGCCTCTCGGTGTCGTTCGCCGGTTTGTCGCTGCGCAATCCGGTGCTGTCCGCGTCGGGCACCTTCGGCCATGGGCTGGAGATGCAGCACTTCGCGCCGCCCCAGCTGCTCGGCGGACTCGTCAGCAAGACCGTCACGCTGAAGCCGCGGCACGGCAACCCGCATCCGCGCATCTGCGAGACCGAGGCGGGCCTGCTCAATTCGATCGGGCTCGAGAACCGCGGGATCGACGCCTACGTGCGTGACGTGCTGCCGCACATGGCCTTGGCGGACTGCTTGGTCGTCACCAACATCGGTGGTGAGGCGATCGAGGATTTCGCAGCGCTCGCCGCACGTCTCGACGGCGAGAGCGCGGTCGACGCGCTCGAGATCAACCTGTCGTGCCCCAACGTCCAAGGCGGCAAGTTGCCGTTCTCGACCGATCCCCGCGTCGCCGAAGCGGTGGTGAGCGCGGTGCGCGCCGCGACGCGCAAGCCCTTGTTCGCGAAGCTCTCGCCCAACGTCACCGACATCGCCGAGATCGCGCGCGCGCGCGCGGCGGCCGGCGCCGACGCCTTGACGGCGGTCAACACGCTGCTCGGACTGGCTGTCGATTGGCGCACCGGTCGCCCGGGTTTGAACACGGTGCAAGGCGGTTATTCGGGCCTCGGAGTGAAGCCCGTGGCGCTGCGTTGCGCTTGGCAGTGCGCGAGCGCGGTGTCGATTCCGGTGATCGGTTGCGGCGGCGTCGCCAAGGCGAGCGACGTGCTCGAGTACCTCGCCGTAGGCTGCAGCGCCGTGCAGGTGGGAACTTCGTGCTTCAGCGATCCGTCGAACATCGTGCGCGTGGCGCTGCAATTGGACGAGCTACTCGAAGGCGCCGGCATCTCCGACATCAACGCTGTGATCGGCGCGCTGCGCGGGTCGCACTGCGCCACGGCGAAATAGCACGATGCGACTCGACGAACTGACGCCGGCTCACGTGCGACGCGCGGTCGACGCCTACAACCGCCACGCCTTTCCGCCGGGCATCGGCGCGAAACCGCGCGTCACCTCGGCCGACCTCACCGGCGCGGCGACGATCGAAGCGCTGCTCGAGCGGCTCGATCGCTTGCGCGCGACGGAGGTCGAGGGCGCGCGGCGCTATTCGCTGCAGATCGGCAACCACCGCTACCCGTTCATGAAGTTCGTGCTCGAGGAGTACCTCGTCGACGAGGAGTTCTTCTTCGCGGTCGACACGCACGACGACCTCGACATTCGACCCGGCCATCCCGATCACGCTGCCTGGCAAGAGCTCAAGCACTACAACCGCGAGTTGAAGTCGCACATCGAGAGCGCGTGGCGCGTCGCCGGCTTGCCGACGCTCGACGATCTGATCGCGCTGTGCGAGAGCATCGCGCCGGTTGAGCACGAAGGACCGAAGTCGGCGCGCATCCTGCTCGTCGAGGACGATCTCGCCGTCGCCTTCGCGCTGCGCGCCTTGCTGTGCGGTCGCGGCTATCAGGTCGAATTGGCGCACACCGGCGAGCGGGTGCTCGAACGCATGCGCGAGGCGCTGTTGCCCGATCTGGTGGTGCTCGACTACGAGTTGCCGGGGATGGACGGCGAAGCGGTGCTCGACGCCATGCACGACGACGCGCGCCTCGCCGGCACGGCGATCCTGATGGCGACGGCGGCCAAGATCGACCTCACGCGTCTGACGCGGGTCCAAGGCGTGCTGCACAAGCCCTACCCGCGCGAGCTGTTGTTCGACACGATTCGGCGCCTGCTTCCCGACGCCTCGGTCACGGTGCGCGACACGCCGACAGGGGCTTGAAGCGCGCGCGCCGGGGTTTACGGTGCGCGGCACTTCCCCCGCGTGGGGTGAGACCGTTGAATGTTGCGCTCGCAAGTCGGGCCTGCCCGCAATCGTGGGTGGGCCGGCGGCGTGAGGGTCGAGGGCAGGAAAGACGACGATGGCTTGGGATTGGGATCAGATCAGCGACAAGTTCTCGAGCCTAGGTGAGAACTTCGGAAGTTGGCTCAAGGGCACCTTCGGCTCGCAAAACGACCGCGTCGTGCGCGACCTCGTGCCGATCGTCGAACAGGTCAAGGGCCTCGAGACCTGGGCCAAGGGCCTGAGCGCGGAACAGTTCAAGGCCGAGACCGCGGGCTTCCGCACACGGCTCGCCGCGCTGGCGAGCGACGACGCGCGCGTCGCCATGCTCAACGAACTGCTGCCCAAGGCCTTCGCGCTCGTACGCGAGGCCAGCGTGCGCACGCTGGGACTGCGCCACTTCGACGTGCAGATCGTCGGCGGCATCGTGCTGCACCAAGGCGCGATCGCGGAGATGATGACCGGCGAAGGCAAGACCCTCGTCGCGACGCTGCCGCTGTACCTCAATTGCTTGGCCGGCAAGCCCGTGTACCTGATCACGGTCAACGACTACCTCGCGCGGCGCGACTGCGCGTGGATGAAGCCGATCTTCGATTACCTCGGAGTGAGTTCCGGTTCGATCCAATCGACGATGGGCGCGTGGGAGCGCAAGCCGATCTACACGTGCGACATCGTGTACGGCACGAACAACGAATTCGGTTTCGACTACCTGCGCGACAACATGAAGACGCGCACGGAGGAGCAGGTCCAAAAATTCCTGTCCTTCGCGATCATCGACGAAGTCGACAGCGTGCTGATCGACGAGGCGCGCACGCCGCTGATCATCTCGGGCCCCGCCGAGCAATCGAGCCAGAAGTACAAGATCGCCGACGGCATCGCGCGCCAGCTCGTGCGTGAAACGCACTACGAGGTCAAGGAGAAGGAACGCAGCGCGACCTTGCTCGAAGCCGGCATCATCCAGGCCGAGAAACTGGTCGGCGTCGCGTCGTTCTACACGCCGGGCAACGAGGACTGGCCGCACTACATCGAGAACGCGCTGCGTGCGCACAACCTGTATGCGCTCGACGATCAATACGTCGTCGAACCCGGTGAGGACGGCCAACCCGAAGTGGTGATCGTCGACGAGTTCACCGGGCGCAAGATGGCCGGGCGGCGTTGGTCGGACGGCTTGCACCAAGCGGTCGAGGTCAAGGAAGGCCTCAATCCGCGCCAGGAAAACCAGACGCTCGCGACGATCACGTTCCAGAACTACTTCCGCCTCTACAAGAAGCTCGCCGGCATGACCGGCACCGCGCTGACCGAGGCCAACGAGTTCTTCAAGATCTACGCGCTGCGCGTCGTGTCGATCCCGACCAACTTGCCGGTCGTGCGCGACGACGGCCAAGACATCGTCTACCGAACGGCGCAGGAGAAGTGGATCGCGATCGCCGACGAGATCGAGGCGCGCCACAAGGGTCGCGCGGTCGAAGCATTCGATGCCGAAGGCAAGCCCTTGCCCGTGTTGCGCCCGGGTCAGCCGATCCTGGTCGGCACGACCTCGGTCGAGAAGAGCGAATTGCTGGCCTCGATCCTCAAGAAGCGCGGCGTGCGCCACGAAGTGCTCAACGCGAAGAACCACGAACGCGAAGCGTCGATCATCGCGCACGCCGGCGAGATCGGCGCCGTGACGGTCGCGACGAACATGGCCGGACGCGGCACCGACATCAAACTCGGCGGCAACTTCGAGTGGCGCTTGAAGAAGTCGCTCGACGAAGCCGGGCTCATCCAAGGCGACCTCGAACACCTCGACGAGATCGCCAAGGTGCGCGAGCGCGTGCGCGCGGAATGCGACCGCGATCAAGCCGAAGTGTTGACGCTCGGCGGCTTGTACGTGCTCGGCACGGAACGCCACGAAGCGCGCCGCATCGACAATCAGTTGCGCGGACGTTCCGGCCGTCAGGGA
>CAYHRR010000034.1:0-11677 GCA_964358875.1 uncultured Planctomycetaceae bacterium
CACGGACCGATGACGGGCTCGTTCCCCGGCGACGGCGTGTTGGTGCGTTTCTACGCGTGGACTGCGAACGGACCGGGCGTGCTGCAGCACGAGCGCTTCCTCGCCGCCGGCGATCCCGAGCTGCACGTGACGACGATTCCCGAGACGATCGACGTCGAGCTGTCGCCGCCTTTCGTCGCAACGGGCAAGCACTTCATCGCGGTGCAGGTCGACTTCCCGGTGAGCGGAGGTTACTGGCAACCCTGGACCGGTTCGAACGTCGCGCCGCTGCTGACGCACGCCTGGGTGCGCGACAACAATGCGGGTGCGACATGGGCGCAGTACTCGGACGCGATGGGCCCGGTGAATCGCGACATGAGTTTCGAGCTGTACAGCGCAGCCACCGGCGCATGCGCGGAGTGGGACGAAGTGCCGACGCCGGTTCCGAGCCTCGACTACACGATGTTGCGCGACCTCGACGTGATCGGTGCGAACGACGTGTGGGCCGTCGGTCACTACGAGCGCTTGACGCCCGGCTACACCGAGCAAATGACGCTCGCGATGCACTTCGACGGAACGCAGTGGTCGGTGACGCCGACGCCGAGTCCCGCGCCGGGTCCGAACATGTCGAACGACTACCTGTGGGCGGTCGATTCCGTCGCCGCCAACGACGTGTGGGCCGGCGGCGAGCAGAACATGCAGGTCAACGGCGGTTGGGTCGGTTCGCAGCCGCTGGCGATCCACTGGGACGGTTCGAATTGGAGCGAGATCCCGACGCCGCTTCCGCCGACGAGCATCGGTGCGGGCTACACCGGCTCGTGCGTGTTGGCGATCGAGGCCGTCAGTGCCAACGACGTGTGGTTGCTCGGCCGTTGGGTCGGACCCTATCCGGGCACGACCTCGACGCGGCCCGCGATGGCGATGCACTGGGACGGTTCGAGCCTTGCGCTCGTGCCGACGCCGGTGCTCGCGGGCACACAGTCGATCCACGCTGTCGACGCCTACTCGTCGAGCGAGATCTGGGCCGTCGGCTCGATGACTTCGTCGACGACGCAGTATCCGTACGTCCTGCGCTGGGACGGTCAGCAGTGGTCGCACAAGCCGCTGCCTCCGGCCGGAGTGACGCCTTACGTCTACGACGTCGAGGTCATCGCTCCCAACGACGTGTGGATCTCCTGCGTGCGCCTCGTCGGCACGACGCCGACCAACGCGTTGATGCACTACAACGGCACGAGTTGGACGCAATCGAGCGCGCCGGCGGTCGGCACGCTGTACGCGACAAGCTCGAACGATCTGTGGATCGCGAGCGGGCAACTGCACCACTGGGACGGCAGCGCGTGGAGCGTCGCCGACGGCTTGGGCTGCGTTCCGGGTCCATCCTTCGCGCGCATCGACGGCGTCGCTTCGAGCCTGTGGGCGGCCGGCCGACAACTCAGCGCCGGTCTCATCCCGCTCACGATGCGGCGCAGCGGACAGAACTGCGCGGTGTCGAGCTTCTGCACGAGCGCGACGACGAGCCACGGCTGCGCTCCGACCATCGCCGGCCTCGGCACACCGAGCGCGAGCGCCGCGAACGGATTCACGCTGCGCGTCGACCACGTCGACGGTCAGGTGCAAGGCCTGATCTTCTTCGGCTCGAACGGTGCTCAAGCCGTTCCGTGGTCGAGCACCAGCACGAGCTTCTTGTGCGTGAAGGCTCCGCTTCAGCGCATGGGCGGACTGTTCTCCGGCGGGACCTTCGGGCAATGCGACGGCGCTTTGATCGCGCAGGACTGGAACGCCTTCATGGCTGCGAATCCCGGCGCATTCGGCAATCCACGCAGCGCGGGACAGACCTTCGATGCGCAAGGTTGGTTCCGCGACCCGCCGGCGCCGAAGACCACCAACCTCTCGAACGGGCTGCATTTCACGCTCGTTCCGTGAGCGCAGCTACGCGCCGCACGTTGCCGGCGTCGCACTGCAGATGAGCATGCGGCGCCGTCGACACTCGCGGCGAGCCTCTCGGAACTGCTCCGACAAACGCGCGAGCCCGTTGCGAGCGACATGCGCGCAACGGGCTCGTGATTCGGTCGACGCAGACGCTCAGCCGCCCGCTTTGAGTTTCTTCACGGCCTCGGTCAAGGCCGGCAGGATTTCGGCGGCGTCGCCGACGATGCCGAAGTCGGCGACCTTGAAGATCGGCGCGGCGGCGTCCTTGTTGATGGCGACGATCACCTTCGAGGTGCGCATGCCGGCGAGGTGTTGGATCGCGCCGGAGATGCCGACGGCGATGTAGAGCTGCGGCGCGACCGTCTTGCCGGTTTGTCCGACTTGCTCGGAGTGCGGGCGCCAGCCGGCGTCGACCACCGCGCGCGACGCGCCGACGGCTGCATTTCCGAAGGCGGCGGCGAGGTCTTCGACGAGCTTGAACTGCGGCGCTTCACGCAAGCCGCGACCGCCGGCTACGACGACCGGTGCTTCCTTCACGTCGAGCTTCTGGTCGCCCTTCGCAGCGATCTGCGTGACGCTGACCTTGCCGCCGACGCCGGCTGTCGTCGTGATTTCCGCAGCAGCGCCGTTGTCGACGGCCGCGAACGTGTTCGGCCGCAAGGTCGCGCACATCACGGGGCTGTCGCTTTGGTACGTCGCGATCGCTTTGCCGGCGAACAACGGGCGCACGACGGTGAACTTGCCGCCTTCGAGCTTGAAGCCGGTGCAATCGGTGAAGGGCGCGCAGTCGAGCAGGCCCGCGACGCGTCCGAGCAAGTCCTTGCCCGTCGCGCTCGCCGCAGCGACGAAGGCGAGTGCTCCGTTCGCGCGCACGACCGCCGCGCAGTCGCCGGCCGTGCCGTCCGCGCTGAAGTTCGCGGCGCCGGTGACGACGACGACCTTCTTCGCGCCGTGCTTGCCGAGCGCCGTCGCGGCTTGATCCGCGCCCGCTCCGGTGACGACGGCGATCGGCGCGAGGCCGGTGGCGTGTGCGGCGCCGAGCGCTTCGAGGCTCGCGCGACGCGGAGTTCCGAGTTTGTGTTCGACGAAGACGACGATGGTGGTCATGGCTGCGATCTCCGTCGGTTAGAGGACTTTGGCTTCGTTGCGCAAGGCCGTGATCAACGCCGGCACGGCAGCCGCGCCTTCGCCGAGGATGCGGCCTTCCTTGCGCGGCGGCGGCACTTCCAGCTTCACGACGCGCGCGACATTCGCGACCTCGTCGCCCTTGACCTCTTCGATGGGCTTCTTCTTCGCGGCCATGATGCCCTTGAGGCCGGCGTAGCGCGGTTCGTTGAGACCCTTGTCGCAGGTGAGCACGACCGGCAACGCGAAGGCGACCGTCTCCATGCCCGCTTCGGTTTCGCGTTGCGCGGTGCCGCCCGTCGCGCCGAGGTCGAGCTTGACGATGTCTGTCACGCACGCTGCGCCGAGGTACGTCGCGAGCATCGCGCCGACCGCGCTTTGATCGAGGTCCGTGGCCGCGCGTCCGGTGAACACGACGTCGGCGCCGAGCTCTTGGATCTTCTTGGCGAGGCGCTTCGCCGTCGCGCGCGCGTCGAGCGTGTTCCAGGCTGCATCGACCAGGATCAGCGCCTTGTCCGCGCCCTTGGCCAGGCACTCGCGCAGTTCCTTGGAACTCTCGCTCGGCCCGACAGTGATCACGGTCACCTCGCCACCGTGCTTCTCCTTGGTCTTGATCGCCTCCTCGACGGCGAGCTCGTCGTAGAACGAGAGCATGTACTCGAAGCCCGCGTTGTCGACGCTGAGGCCGTCGGCGCGGATCTTGATCTGGGCGTCGGTCAGCGGCACGCGCTTGACGCAGGCGATGATTCTCATGACAGGTTCCTGTGGGGGCTTCGCGGGATCGCGCGGGCGCTGGAAAAGACCGGGGAGGATAGCGGGCGGCCTTTCGCTCGATCAAGGAGCGCGGAGCGTCGTCGGCTACGAAATTGAACGCAGTCGAGCGTGGTTCGGCGTCGACTGCGAGTCTGCGCGCTGTGCGCGTTCACTTTCGTCGCGCGCGGATCATTTCAGCAGCTTCGCCTGCGTCGCTTCGTCGCCGTAGCGCTCGACGATGCGCCGGCACTCACCGCGCAAATGCGGCTCCGAGCGCGCGTTGTGCAACTCGACGAGCGCGTCGGCAACCTTCGCTTGCAGCGCCTCGGGCACGCCGTGACCGAGTCCCCACAGCGCGCGCTGCCAAGCGTTGGGATCCTGTTCAGCGAGGCTCGCGATCAGTTTGTCGACGACCGCGGCACTTTTGTCCTGCAAGGTCGACAGCGCGTAATAGAGCGCGTCGTAGGCGACATCGCGGTTCGCGCCGTTCGCCATCGCGAGCAAGCGCGCCTCGAGCTGCGGGCCGACCTTCGTGCCCCACAAACCGTTCAGTCCGATCGCGCTGCGGTCGTACTTGGTCTTCAACACTTCGAGCGCAATTTCCTCCGAGCGTCCGACGACCTGCATGGCGCCGAACTGCGCGAGTAGGTGCAGCATCGACGACTTGAGCGCTGCAGGATCGCGCGTCCACGCCTCGTGAAGTCGAGCGAGGTCGCCGTCGGCTTTGCAGGTCACGTTGAGCGCATAGAACGCGGCGAGCAGCGTCTTGTCGGTCGCCGTTTCGACGAAGGGCAGAATCAGCGCGCGAAACGGCGCCTTGTCGAACTCGACGTCGCCGACGCGCTGCAGCGTGATGAGCGCAGCGTGCTGGGTCGCCGGTTCGTGGCCCCCAAGCGCGGCGCGCACTTCGCCGAGCGCGTGCTCGCGGCGCTCGGCAGCATCGGCGCCCAACGCGCGGATCGCGTCGGTCCACTTCTTGGCGAGCGCCTCTGCAGTCGGCGGCTTGTCGACGGGCGCCGGCGCTTGCGGCTTCGCAGCAGGCTTGCGCTTCTTCGGAGCGACGCGCGCTTCGAGCGCACCGAGTTCCTTCTTCAGGCGTTGCGCCGCCGCTTGAACTTGCTTCGCGTTCGCACGTTCGTCGTCCGTGATCGGCGCCGTCGACTCGCGCATCTCGCGCACCGCGGCGGTCGCGCCTTCGAGAGCCGCGAGCGCGCGCTGCGTCGGCGTCGCCGGTTGCGCAGCGACGAGCGTTTGCGGCGCGGGTGTGAGCGCGGGTTGCGCGGAACGACAGGCGAAGGCGAGCGATGCGACGAGCAGCAGCGTGGTTTTCTTCACGATGGGCAACTCCGAATCCGGAACGAGGTGCGAGGGCGGTGCGGATCCTAGCTCGCAGGCCGAGCGAGCGTTCGACGCACGGATCGTCGCAGCGACGTTGCGCGCAAAAGCGCGGTGCGGCCATTCTCGCCGCGAGCTCGTGCTCGCAACGCACGCGCCGCGAACGTGCTCGGACCCGACTCGGGTGCGCACGCGTGGACCCAACGCGCTCGCCGCGAAAGCGCTCCGGCGCCGCACTTCGCGCGCCTCGCAACTCGACCCACGCACAGCACGGCGTGGCGCTCGCGATTCGGCACGCGCTGACGCTGCACCGCTCGCAATTCTTCACGCCTGTGGTGCGTTCAACTGCTTAGGTCGCGTCTACGCCGCTCCACTTACGTTGGGCGCGGGCCTGAGTGCGATGGGGACGCGACACCGAGACGCGCCCGCTGCATCCGGGCGAGCGGTGTCGCCCCTGGCGACCGAAGGCCGACGGAGCGGCTTGGACATGGAAATCCGACTGCACGGACGGGGCGGACAAGGCGGCGTGACCTGCGCGAAGATCCTGGCCTCGGCCTACGCCAGGCTGGGCAAGCACGTCCAGACCTTCGGTGACTACGCGGGCGAACGCTCGGGCGCGCCGGTGCGCGCTTACACGCGCGTCGACGATCAACCGATCACCAATCGCAACAAGGTCTACCGGCCGGACCACGTGATGGTGCTCGATCGGCACTTGCTCGGCCGCGACACGCTCGAGGGTCTGGCGCCCGGCGGTCTGTTGTTGGTCAACACGTCGCAGCCCATCGAGCAGTTCGACGCGAGCTACGACGGGTTTCGGCTCGCGACGGTCGACGCGACGGCGATCGCGCGCCGCCACAACATCGGCACGAAGTCGGTGGTGATCGTCAACACGACCATCGCCGGCGCCTTCGCCAAGCTCGACGGCATTCCGCTCGACGTGTTGGAAGCGACCTACCGCGCGCTGGGCTTCCTCAGCAACTTCGCGGCGGCGCGCGAGGCCTACGAGGGCGTGCGCGTGCGCGAGGCAGGCAAGCTCGTCGCGCCGACCCTGACTTGGTCGCAGGCGAGCGCACCGGTGCAGGAGCTGTCGCAGCACACCGAGAGTTTGCCGACGGGCCTGCGCACCGGAAGTTGGTCGAGCCAACGGCCGAAGTACGTCGAGAACCTCGCGCCGTGCAACGCGTGGTGCCCGGCCGGCAACGATGTCGTCGGATTCGTGCAAGCGGCGGCGAAGCGCGGCGACGGCGAGGCGCTCGCGATCTTGCACCGCAGCACGCCGCTACCCGGTACCTGTGGTCGCGTATGTCCGGCGCCCTGCATGGACGGCTGCAATCGCGCGGAATACGACGGTTCCGTCAACATTCGCGGTCTCGAACGCTGGATCTCCGATCACGCGCCGCGCGTCGAGCACCGACGCGTGCATACAGCCGATGCGTTGAGCGTCGCGGTCGTCGGCGGAGGACCCGCCGGCTTGGCCGCGGCCTACACGCTGGCGCAGCTCGGCCACGAGGCAACCATCTACGAGCGCGACGGGCAGCTCGGCGGCTTGCTCGAAAGCGGCATCCCGAGCTACCGCTTGCCGCGCGAAGTCGTGCGGCGCGAAGTGGCGGAGATCGTCGCGCTCGGCGTGCACGTGCGCTCGAACGAGACGGTCAGCGCCGATCGCTTGCGCGACCTGGTGCGCGAACACGACGCGGTGATCCTCGCCACCGGTTTGCAGCGCATCCAAGGCTTGCAAGTGCCGGGCGTCGACAAGGTCGGCGTCGAGGAGGGCCTCGATTTCCTGCGGCGCGTCAACTTCCAAGGCGGCGTGACGCTCGCCGGCCACGTGGTCGTGCTCGGCGGCGGCAACACCGCGATGGACTGCGCGCGTAGCGCGTTGCGCTGCGGAGCGAGCAAGGTGACCGTGGCCTACCGGCGCTCGCGCACCGAGATGCCCGCGATCCGCGAGGAGATCGATGAGGCCGAACGCGAAGGCGTCGAGCTGCGCGTGCTGCGCGCGCCGGTCGCGTTCCACGGCGAGCGGCGCCTCGAGGCCGTCGAACTCGCCGAAGTCGAGCTCGGCGAGCCGGACGCCGCGGGCCGGCGGCGCCCGATGCTCACCGAGCGCGTCGAACGCCTTGCCTGCGACCATGTGTTGCTCGCGCTGGGCCAGTCCGCCGATCGCGAACTCTTGCCGCACGGTTGGGAGCTCCACGACGGCCGCGTTCGCGAGCGCGGCACTGCGCTCGACGTGTGGGCTGCCGGCGATTTCGCCACGGGCGACGGCACGGTCGCGCACGCGATCGGCAGCGGCCGACGCGCGGCGACACGCGCGCTCGAAGAGCTCGGCCACGAAGTCGTCGTCTTCGAGCGCCCGGTGCGGGAGACGGCCGTGCCCGCGACCGACATCCGCTTCGATCATTTCGGACGCCTCGACATGGCGCGTGAGCGCCACGCGCCCGGCGCCGGCGCACCGCGCGACTTCGCCGAAGTGAGCCAGGGCCTCGACAGCGCGATCGAAGCGCACCGTTGCTTCTCGTGCGGCCACTGCACGCAGTGCGATACGTGTCTCGTGTACTGCCCCGAGGGCGTGATCCGGCGCAACGACGCCGCCTATGACCTCGACTACACCTACTGCAAGGGCTGCGGCATCTGCGTCCACGAGTGCCCGCGCAAGGGCATGGAGATGACCACGCTATGACCATCGAGCTGCTCAGCGCCAACCACGCGGCGGCGACGGCCGCGACCCTCGCCGGACGAGCCAACCGCCGTGCGCGCGGCTTCGGCGGCGGCGTCTATCCGATCACGCCGCAGACCGAGTGCATCGAGTTCCTGTGCAAGCAGGAGTTCGAGAAGGGCCGCATCGTGCGCGTCGAGAGCGAGCACAGCGCGATGGCGGTGTGCATGGGCTTCTCGCTCGGCGGCGCGCGCTCGTTCACGGCCTCGTCGTCGAACGGCCTCGCCTACATGACCGAGAACGTGTACGCCGCCGCGTTGTACCGCTTGCCGATCGTGATGATGGCGGTCAACCGCACGCTCGGTCCCCCGTGGAACATCTGGGTCGACCACGGCGACACGCTGCTGCTGCGCGACTCGGGCTGGATGCAGTTCTATTGCGAGGACAACCAGGAGGTGCTCGACACGCTCTTGCTCGCCTACCGCCTCGCCGAGCACCCGGCGATCCTGTTGCCTGCGATGGTGTGTCAGGACGCCTTCGTGCTGTCGCACACGATGATGCAGACCGACATACCGACGCAGGACCAAGTCGATCGGTACCTGCCCGTGCTCGACCTGCCGCACCGCCTGCGCCGCAAGCCGGTGACCGTCGGCGGGCTCGATTTCCCGCACGAAACCGAGGTGCACCGCCGTCAACACGAAGAGGCGATGCGACGCGTGCCCGCGATCTACGACGAGTGCCGCAAGTCCTTCGAAGAGGTCTTCGGCCGCCGTCCCGCGGACGCGGTCGTTCCCTACCGCATGGAGGACGCCGAGATCGTGCTGATCTCGATGGGCACGACCGCCGCGACGGTGCGCAAGGCCGTCGACCGCGCGCGCGACGAAGGACTCGCCGTCGGCGCGCTGCGCGTGCGCATGTTCCGGCCCTTTCCCGGCCGTGAGCTCGCCGCATTGCTCGCCGGCCGCGAGCGCATCGCGATCCTCGATCGTGACATCAGCCTTGGCCACGGCGGCGTGTTGTGGTCGGAGGCGCGCGGTTTCGCGCCGCCGAACGCGCTCGTGCAGAACTACATGCTCGGCCTCGGCGGCGGCGACATCCGCCCCGAGCACATCACGCAGGTGCTCGCCGACCTGCGCGGACGCCGCGCGGCGGACGAGCCGCTGATCATGGAGGTGGCGACGTGATCCGAGAACCTCTGTTGGGAGGGTTGTGCAGCGTGCCGAGCACGCGCTCCGACCACATCCTGCGCCCGGGCGGCACCAACTGCGGCGGCTGCGGCATGGGCATCGCGTTCCACATGCTGGAGCGCGCGCTCGGCGACAAGCCGGTGCAGATCGTGATCCCGGCCTGCTGCGCGATCGTCACGCCGGGCCAGTACCCGCGCTCCGCTTACGGAGCACCGGTCGTCGCGGCGACCTTCGCATCCGCAGCTGCGGTCGCGACCGGCCTCGCTCAGACCGCCGCGATGAACGGCGACGCGACGCGCGTGGTGTGCTGGGCCGGCGACGGCGGCACGTTCGACATCGGCATGGCGACGCTCTCGGCCGCTGCCGAGCGCAACGAGGACATCCTGTACGTCTGCTACGACAACGAGATCTACGGCAACACCGGCGGCCAGCGCTCGTCCGCGACGCCGCTCGGCGCCGTGACGACGACGACGCCCAAGGGCAAGACGATCCGCAAGAAGGACATCGTCGCGATCATGGCCGCGCACCGCGTGCCGTACGCTGCGACGGTTTCGCTCGCGCACCCCGACGACACGTTGCGCAAGTTCCGCGAAGCGATCGACCTCGAGGGCTTCCGCTTCCTGCACGTGCTGTCGCCGTGCCCGACCGGTTGGAAGTCCGAGCCCGCCGAGGGCATCGAGCTGGTGCGCCTCGCCGTGAGCGCCGGGTTGTTCCCAGTGTACGAGGTGTTCGACGGCGTGCGCACCGTGATCAACGTCGAGAGCGAACTCTCGACCGAGCCCCTCGAGCGCTACTTCGCGCTGCAGAACCGCTTCAAGCGAGACGGCGTCGACATCGCCGCGCTCAACGCCTCGCTGCGCGAGGACTGGGCACGCCTGCAGCGTCGAACGAAGGAGGATCTGCCATGACCGATGAACTCCGGCGCGAGGAACTGCCGTATCGCGTCACGCAGCTATTGTGTCGCCGCACGGGCCAATCGATCCCGCCCGAGGAGCACTCGCAGTGCCCCTATTGCTTCGGCCGCGAAGGCGAAGTCGCGACCGGGATTCACGCGCGCTTCTGCGACTACCGCGAAGGCCGGGACCCGAAGCACTTCGGTTTCCCCGAAGGCACGGAGCGCGACGTCGCGGGCTGAGCACGCGCGCGTGCCGCGGCGAAGCGATCGCTGCTGCGACGTCGTGCTCGCATCACGCTCGGTCAAGCTCGGGATAGCTGCTCGAGTACGGCCGGCGCCAGCTCGTGAGCGCCCTCGAATTCGAGCACGCGCGCGTGCAAACCTGCGCTCGCGAGTCGTTGCACGCTCTGCGCGAGCACGTCCGACGAGTGGTACAGGTCGCGCGCGCCGCGCACGATTTCGAGCCGCGTTTTCGCGAGTTTCGCGCGCGCCGCTCCGAGTTCGACGTCGTGGGGCAATCCGCCGCCCCAAGTGATCAGCCTTCCGATCGAAGTCGCGCCGAGCGCGGCCCAACGCCACGCCGTCGCCGCGCCCTGCGAGTAGCCGAGCACGGTGATCGAACGCGGCGCGGCGAGTTCTTGCGCGCTCCAAGCAGCGACGCGGTCGAGGTACGCGAGGTAGTCGGCGATCTCCGCTTCGCGAGCTTCGCGCGTCATCCACGAAGCCCCGATCGGTCCTGACGAACCGCGGCGATAGAAGCGCGACAAGGCTTCGGGCGCGACGAGCACACGCGCGCTGCTCGCCAGCGGCGTGCAAGCCTCGAGCAGCTCGTCCGCGCGCTGCGCGTAGCCGTGCAACAAGATCCACGTCTCACGCGCCGCCTTCGCGTCGCCGCGCACGAGCACACGCGCCGTGCGCTCGACCTTCAGCTCGTGCGCCGTGATGTCCATGGGCGCGAAGGTACGCACGTGCTGCGCGCGTTCAAGGCAACGAACCGACGGTCACGGCGTGAACGTCACGGCGAGTGCGTCGGAGAATTTCAATTCGCCGGACGTGATCAGGTTCGGAAACACGAATTGGAAGTTCCACGTCGTGCCGGGCGCGAGCAGCGCCGTGCTCGACGCATGAAGCGTGAAACTCGCATTGCCCACGGCATCGGCGACGACCGTCGCTGCGACGCGCAAGCCGGGGCCGAGCACGCAACTCGTGTAGCCCGTCGTTCCGCCGACGGCGCGTCGGCCGAAGAAGAACGTGCCCACCGAGTTCGGCGGCAGATTCTTGACGACGAGTGTCAGCGCGTTTGCGGCGACGCTCGTCGAGCCGGTCCAATCGAGATTGAACGCGCTCGCGCAGTAGTGCTGCGGTGTTGCATAGCCCGCGCGCGATGAGAACAGCCCTGTGCCGAAGCTGTACTGCGCGCCCGAAGGATCGGCGCAGTTGGCGAACAACTCGGGGCGACCGTCGCCGTCGAAATCGTCGAGCGGCTCGAGGAAGGCGCCGAAGCCTTCGTTCTCGGCCGTGCCGACGCGCGCCCACAACTCCGCTCCGTTCACGCCCGACAAGACTTGCGCCCAACCGCTCGGCGCCTGCGGATTGAAGTCGCATAGGTAGCTGTACTGCGGCGTCGACACGCCGAGATCGCGCACGCCGTCGCCGTCGAAATCTCGCAGTGTCCGCACGCTGTCGCCGTAGGCCTGGGCGTACGGACCGCCGCGCACGCTCCACAAAGTCGCGAGCGTCGCGCCCGAGATCGCGCGCACGCGGCGCAGCGACGGTTCCGCGACGGCGAAGTCGGGCGTGCCGTCGGCGTCGATG
>CAYHRR010000034.1:11687-15501 GCA_964358875.1 uncultured Planctomycetaceae bacterium
CGGCATCGATGTCGCCGAGCGCGGCGATGCGACCATCGGTCAGCGCGGTGTTCGGATTGGCGGGACCGATGAAGACGCGGAACAGCTGCACGCCGCTCGCGCCCGAGTAGCCGTCGACGAAGCGCGGCGCGGCGATCGGATAGCCGCTCTCGTTCGAGACGAGCAGGTCGTCGACGCCGTCGCCGTCGTAGTCGCCGAGATTCTGGACGCAGCCGCCGAAGCCTGTGCCCGCGTAACCCGCCGGCGGTGCTTCGACGATTGAACGCAGCAGCGCGCCCGTCGCGCCGGAGAACAGCTCGACGCGGCCCGGCTCGAGCGGATACCCGTTCCACGCGCAGCCGCTCGGAGGTGCGTGCGGCAACACGCGCGGACAGCCGAGCGCGAGATCGTGCACGCCGTCTCCGTCGAGGTCGCCGAGCGCGCACATCGCGGCAATTTGCAGCGTGTCGGCCGACAGCGACGTGTACGTGCGCAGCAGGTTCCCCGTCGTGCTCGAGAGCGCGTAGAGGCGACCTTTGTAGGCCATGCCGATGTCGTCGCGAGCGTCGTTGTCGAGGTCGCCGATCGCCGCGATGGCCGGTGCTGCGTACGCGTTGATCCAGTCGAACGCAATCGCGTTGGTGTTCGAGAGCAGCAGGTGATCGTCGCTTCCCGAACGAATCGCCGCGCCCGCGCTCGTCGCGCCGAACGCGGCTTGCAAGTAATCGCGCACTCCGTCGCCGTCGCGATCGTCGAGCGCGTAACCGCCGCCTGTTTGAGTGAAGCGCAGCAGGTCCTGCGCGAGAGCGGGCGACGCGGCGCCGAGTACGGCGGACAAAACGAGGGGGAGCTTCATCGATGCATGCTTCGGCTTGTGGAACGAAAGGGGCGCCTTCGAGCGCAAGCGCCGTTCCGTCGGCCTTCGCGGGATCGCGCGCGCGCCGCGCATCGAGCTCGCGCTACAGCTGCGTAGCGTTGCGTCACGCGCGCGACCTCAACCCTGCAGGATGTCGCGCTCTTCGGCGGAGCTGACGCCGAGCACCGGCGCGTCGAAGCTGTGACCGAGATACACCTCGCGCACTCGTGCGTCGGCGATGACTTCGGCGGGCGTGCCCTCTTTCAGCAAGCGACCTTGGTGGATCACGTAGGCGCGATCCGTCGATTGCAGCGTCTCGCGCACGTTGTGATCGGTGATCAAGATGCCGAGGTTCTTCGCGCGCATGCGGTGGATCAGCGACTGGATCTCGGCGACCGCGATCGGATCGACGCCGGCGAAGGGCTCGTCGAGCAAGAGGATCACCGGCTTCGTCGCCAGCGCGCGCGCGAGTTCGAGACGGCGCTGTTCTCCGCCCGAAAGCGTGTCGGCGATGCTCTTTTCGAGGTGCGAGATCTCGAGCTCGGCCATCAAGCGGCGCGCCTCTTCGTGACGCTCGGCGCGCGAGTAGGGCAGCGCTTCGAGCACCGCGAGCAAGTTGTCGCGCACCGACAAGCGCTGGAAAACGCTGCGTTCCTGCGGCAAATAGCCCATGCCGAGCCGCGCGCGTTGGAACATCGGCAGGCGCGAACATTCGCGGCCGCGCAAGCGCACCGCGCCGGCGTCGGGCTTGGTCAAGCCGACGGTCATGCGGAAACTCGTGGTTTTCCCGGCGCCATTCGCGCCGAGCAGGCCGACGATCTCGCCGGAACGCACGCGAAACGAGACGCCGTCGACGACGCGGCGCTTCTTGAACGACTTGACGAGGTCGACGACCTCCAGGAGCAATTCACCGGGCTGCGGGGCGATTTGGGTCGGCACGGCGGGAGTCTACGCATCGCCTCGACGTCGATCCCGAGCGCCGCGCGGACTGCGAAAATGCGATCTCGAAGGCGAGCGCCACGCGTCCGGCGGGTGCGGCGGCCGCCAGGAAGCGTCGCGCTGCAATTGCGATTCGGTGAGGTCCGTTCGCGACCCTCTGGCAAGTGTCGGCCGCGAAAATTCGAGCTGTGGATAACGTGTGCACAGCCGGGTGGCTTGAGTCCGGGTGCGGGAACGCTGCGCGCGCTGGGCCGAACGGCGCCGCTCGACGGCGCGCGTGTGCCCGAATGGCACGCGCATAAGGACCTGGCACAAAGCCGGTTGTGAACGCATGGGCCGACATGGCCGGTGCTCTCGACCGGCCCTTGCGCGAGCTTGTTCCGAGCTTTGCGACGCCGCTTCGGGTCCAGAAAACAGGTTGGGACGCGGCCGGTCGTGTGGACAACGCCCGTTGCGCCGTCAACCGGTGCTGTCCGGCTCGAGTCCCAGGTCGGCGCCTCGGCGGCGCGTCAATGCACCCATTTCAGGCGGTAGGTCGCGTAGTCGAACGAGAACGGCCAGAACACGGCGAGGGCTCGGCCCGTGATCAAGTTGCGCGGCACGAACGGCGCGGCGTCGGTGGACTCGGCCGGCGGGAGCGCCGTCTCGTCCGCGGTGCGGAAGACGTGCAACTCGCCGAAGACGTCGCGGAAGAACGTCGTGAGTCCGTCCTCGGTCTGCTCACGGATCGGATTCGAATCGGCGCGGTACACGCCCGGCCGCGCGGCCTCGCGGTAATTGCCGACGACCGCCTCGCCGGTCGGCGAACCCTTCCACTTCAAGCGAATCACGCGCCACTCGCGACTGTCCGACGAGTCTTGGGTGTTGTCGCCCATCATGAAGTAGCAGCCTGCGGGGATCATCCACTCGGAGGTCATGCGTCCTTCGGTGTAGTAGATGTCGCGCCAGACTTGCAGGTCAGCGAGTTGCGCGCCGCCGCCGACGAGTTCGATGGCGACGCTCGCCGACGAATCCGGCGCCGCCTGGATGTCGACGCTGAAGCGTTCGTCGCCGATCGTGAGCGTGAGCGCGTCGTCGAGATTCTCAGCCGAGAACTCGAGCGCTTCGCCGACTTCGAGCTTGGTCGTGTCGTGCTTCACATCGATCGGCGCGTAGGCCGTTTCGTTCTTCGCCCATTGCACCGCGATGCTCGCGCGCGCCTCGGCAGCCGCCGGGCCGGGCACTTCGAAGCGATACACGCGCTGGCCTTCGGTGATCACCAACGCGAGCGTCGCGAGTTGCGCGCTCGCGCGGATCGTCCCCGACACGCGCAGGTCGCCGACGGTGTGCTCGTTGGAGCTGTGGAACTCGGGGTAGCGCGCCATCGCTTCCTGCATGCCGAGCGGATAGCCGTGGTTGTAGGTGTCGAGGATCGGACCGCCGCCGTGTGCCGCAAAGCGCAGCAGCGCCGCGCCGCTCGCGTCGACATTGCGTCCATCGGCGCGCACAACATCCGTGCGCGCGCTCTCGACCTTCCAATGCACGCCGCCGACCGGCTCGCCGAGATCGAGCGCCTTCCATTGATCGCGTTGCACGTTCGCGGGACGGCGCAGGATCTCCCAGGGTTCGTTCGCGTTCGAGCGGCGCCACAAATCGCCGTACAGCACGCGGAAATGCTCGCCGGGCATGCCGACCAAACGCTTGACGAAGTTCTGCGCGCGGTTGAGCGGGTACTTGAAGATCACCACTTCCCAGCGCTCGGGATCGCGCATGTGGAAGGAGAGCTTGTCGACGAGGATGCGGTCCTTGATCGCGCCGGCCGTGCCTTCGCGGTCGCGGAACTCCTGGCCCATCAGCGTCGGCTGCATCGACCCGGTGGGGATCTGGTAGGCCTCGACCGCGAAGTACTTGAGCATCACCGCCATGACGATGGCGACCGTCAGGGCTTCGATGTTTTCGCGCCACGCATGGCGCGCTTTCTTGTCGCGGGTGTTGCTCACGGCAGGTAGCGGCGGGGCATCATCGGTCGCGCCGCGAGCGCGTCAAGCAACTGCTGCGTGC
>CAYHRR010000035.1:0-751 GCA_964358875.1 uncultured Planctomycetaceae bacterium
TCGGGATCGCTTCGAGCACCGCGCGGCCGGCGCCCGGCACGCCGCCGCCGGTGCCGACGCCGGCGACGAACGCGTCGAGTCTGCGCACGCCGCGCGCGCGCAGCTGCGCCAGCAGCTCGCGACCGGTCGTTTCGAAGTGGCACTGCGCGTTGTCCGGATTGCCGAACTGGTCGGGGACGTAGTAGCCCGCCTTGCCCTTGAACGTGTCGCGCTCGGCGATCGGGCCTTCGAAGCCCTGCGCCTTCGGCGTGAGCCGGATCTCGGCGCCGAGCGCTTCGATCATGCGCCGACGCTCGATCGACATGTGCTCGGGCATGTAGATGATCACGCGGTGACCGAGTTCGCGGCCGACCATGCTCATCGCGATGCCGGTGTTGCCCGAGGTCGCCTCGACGATCGTGTCGCCGGGCTTCAGCTCTCCACGCTGCGTCGCCGCGCGCAGGATGTAGCGCGCGATGCGGTCCTTGATGCTCCCGCCGGGATTCGAGCACTCGAGCTTGACGTACAGGCCCTCGACCTCGACGAGCGGCGTTTCGCCGATCGCTTGCTGCGTGTTCATCGACGCATTCCAATCGCCCCGCGCGCTTCCCGCGCTGCGCAATCCTTCGTAGCGGCGCCGCGCGACATTCCGGGGCGCGGCGCTCAGTCGATGTCGAACTCGACGTCGTGGACGCCGTCGCGCTCGTCGCGACCTCGTGACGCGGCGAACCACAGACCTGCGATGAGCAGAGCGATTGCGACCATGACGAGG
>CAYHRR010000035.1:761-10650 GCA_964358875.1 uncultured Planctomycetaceae bacterium
GGCGAGCTTGCGAGTCATGCGTTCCTCCGGGCGCGCGAGGATACGCCGACGCCCCGACGCGGAGCAGGTCCGCGTCGGGGCGTCGCGAAAACGTGCGTTGTCTCAGCCGAGTGCCGCGATGATCTCGGCTTCGCGCGCGGCGGAGAGCATCGGTTCGCTGCGCTTCGACAACTGTGCACGGCGCTCGTCCGGCAGCGTTTTGAACCACGCGAGCGTGTCCGCGACGATCGTGTCGATCGCCCGGAACTTCATGCCGGCGGCGACGGCGCGCGCGTTGCTTGCCGTGTGGAAACCCTTCGATTCACCGGCGTAGGGCGCCCAAATGTGGAACTGCGCGTCGGGGTACTTGGCGAGCACATCGAGCGACGCCCAGCGCGGCACGGCCTTGGTCGACGCGCACTTCACCGAGGCGTCGATGACCTTGCCCCATTCGAGTTTCTTCTCCGGCCCGCAGGCGTTGAACACGCCCATCGTGCGACGTTCGGCGCACAAGACGAGCCACTCGGCGAGGTCGCGCACGTCGATCACTTGCAGCGGATCGCTCGGCGCTCCGGGCACGAGGAACTCGCCGCCCTTGTCCGCGCGCACCGGCCAATAGGTGAAGCGATCGGTGGGATCACCTGGCCCGACGATGTAGCCGGGGCGCACGATGCACGCGCGCTCAGGCATGGTCGCTTGCACGGCTTGCTCGCACAGCGCCTTGAGCGGGCCGTAGTACTCGTAGTTCGCGCCCATCTTCTCGAGCGTCGGATCGGGCATCGTTCCGCACTCGGCCGTCTCGTCCGCGCCCTCGATGTCATTGCGCGCGTAGCACGAAATCGAGCTGATGTAGACGTAGTGACCGATGTTCGGCGCGAGCAGGTCGGCCGAGGCCTTCACCATGCGCGGGTAGTAACCGCAGTCGTCGAACACGACGTCCCACTTGCGACCTCCGAGCGCCTTGATGCCCTCACCCTTGTTGGGATCGCGATCGCCTTGGAGTTTCTCGAGCTGCGGGAACAGCGAGGGGTTGGTCTTGCCGCGGTTGAAGAGCGTGATCTTGTGACCGCGCGGCTCGGCGGCGGCGACGATCGCCGGCCCGAGAAAACCCGTGCCGCCGAGGATCAGGATCGAGAGCTGCTTGGGCGGTCGCACCTCGCCGCTGCTGACGCAAGCGAGCGAGCTGGTCGTCGCCAGCGCGCCGAACAGGGCCGAATACTGCAGGAATTCGCGTCGTTGGAGATGCATGGGGTCCCTTCGAGTGTGGTGGCGCGCGCGAGGCTCGGCGCGGCGCAAGAGCATGCCTCGGCGCAGCGCGGCGCGAGTGTAGGCGACGCGTAACCCTTGCTCCCCACGTCTTGCAAGGGAACGCGTGGCCGCGCGACGCGCAGCGCGGTAGTTTCGCCGCGCGATGCGAAGTTCAACCGTGTGGATGTGTCTTGCGCTTGCGCCGTTCGCGGCCTGTGACGGCGCGAGCGATGAAACTGCGGCGCTGCGCGAAGAAGCAACGGCGGTCGATCGAGCGAATGCGGTGGAACGAGCGAAGGCGGTCGATCGCGCGCAGGACATCGACGCAGCGGCGCCGGTGCCGACACCTTCGGGCATGCGCTGGATCGCGGGCGGCGCGCTCGACATGGGCTCGAACGAACCCGACGGGCTCGCCGACGAACGGCCCGTGCACCGTGTGCGCTTGAGCGGTTTCTTCATCGACGCGACCGAAGTCACCAACGCGCAGTTCCGCGCCTTCGTCGATGCGACGGGCTTCGTCACGACGGCCGAGCGCGCGCCCAACCTCGCCGAGTTGCTCGCGCAATCGCCGCCGGGAACTCCGCCGCCGCCGCCCGAGACGCTCGTGCCGGGCTCGCTCGTGTTCGATCAAGCGCAGACGAGCGGTTGGTGGTGGAAGTGGCAACCCGGCGCGAGTTGGCGCAAGCCCGACGGCGAGCACGCGTTGACGCCGCAACTCGATGCGCATCCGGTCGTGCAAGTTTCCTGGGACGACGCCGTCGCTTACGCAGCGTGGGCGGGCAAGCGATTGCCGACGGAGGCCGAATGGGAGTTCGCGGCGCGCGGCGGGCTCGCGCAGATGCGCTACGTGTGGGGCACGGAGAAACACCCGGGCGGCGCGCAACGGAGCAATATCTGGCAGGGCCATTTCCCCGAGAAAAACACGCTCGACGACGGCTTCCTCACGACGGCGCCGGTCGGTTCATTCGCGCCGAACGCCTTTGGCTTGAGCGACATGTCGGGCAACGTTTGGGAGTGGGTGAGCGATTGGTACCGGCCCGACACCTACGCCAAAACGTCGAGCGACGCGCTCGATCCGCAAGGGCCGGAGGTGAGCTTCGATCCGCAAGAGCCGAACGCGCCCAAGCGCGTGACGCGCGGCGGCTCGTTCTTGTGCAGCGACAACTACTGCATCGGCTACCGACCGAGCGCGCGCATGAAGACGAGCCCCGACACGAGCCTGCAACACACCGGCTTTCGTTGCGTCGTCACGCCGGCGATGCTCGCGCAACATCGCTGACGGCGCTGAAGAGTCGGCGCGTGTCTGCGTAGGCGCGCACGTCCAAACATGCACGAACCTCGCTCCGACTGGCTCGCTCTCGCCTCGACGCCGCGCGAAATTCCGCTGAGCACGCGGCTCGGCATGCGCTTCCTGTCGCTGCTGTTCCAGATGTCGTGCTTGGTCGCGTGCCTGTCGCTGGCGTGTTTGTTCTTCATCGCCAAGAGCGACGTGCTCGACCGTTTTCACTTCGACGGCGAGTTGACGGTCGAGCACGGCAGCGTCAGCAGCGTCGGGCCAACGGGGTTCTCCGAAGGCGGTGGTCGCCACGATCGCTACCGACATTCGATCCAGCGCTTCGACTACACGTTCGAGCACGATGGCGAGTCCTTCACCGGCGTGTCCTATTCGTCGACGTCGAAGCTCGCCGAAGGCGCAGCGTGTGTCGTCGAATTCGTAGCTGGAGAGCCGCGGCGCTCGCGCATCCGCGGCCTGCGCTCGGCCGAGTTCGGCTCCGCGACGCTGTTCGGTCTGCTCGCGCCCGCGACGGCCTTCGCGTTGTTCGTGTGGTCGCAAATCAGTGCTGCGCGCGCTCTGCATCTGCTCGAAGTCGGCCGCCCAGTGACAGGGCGCGTCATCGAAATGAAGGCGTTCGGTCGCAAGCGTCGTGGGCGCACCCGCAGCTTTCGCGCGACGGTCGAGTTCTCGCTCGCCGCCGGCGCCGCGCAGCGCGTGAAGCTCGTCACCCAAAAAGAGGCGGTGTTCCGCGACGAACGCGGTGTGCGCCTGCTGTACGACGCGGATCGACCGAAGCTCGCGCGCGTTTTCGACGACCTGCCGATCAAGGTGACCCTCGATGGACGCGGACGCATCGCGGCCATGCCGTGGTCGCGCGTCGCGCACGCGCTGTGGTTGCCCTGCGCGACGCTCGCGGGTTGCATCGTGCTCGTCTACGCGCTGTGTTGAGCGTCGCGGACGAAGGTGTCGTTCGCGACTGCGCCGGCGCGCTCACGAAGGCGAGCGCACGCGCGTGACCCGGCGTCGTGACACCGCGTGCTGTGACGGCCGAGCCTTGCGACGCGACTACCAGCGCGCGAGGAATTCGGCGATGCGCGGTGCAGTCTTCGCGCGCGCGTCGGCGGCGGCGTGCAGCGCCTTTGCGAGCTCCTCGCGCGTCACGCCCGATGCTTGGCGATCACGCGCGAATTCGTCGAGCAGCAAGACGGAAGTCGTGTCGTCGAGTCCGTCGAGCGCGAGGTCGAGCGACTCGACGTCGGAGACATCCTCCATCCGCGCCTTCGCGGTCCCGCGTGGGCTCGTCCAACCGTCGCCGTTGAAGTCGAGGAACACAGGATTGGTCGCTGCGAGTGTGTAGGGGTTGAGCGTCTTCCAGTACGGAGCAGCGATGCCGTCGCCTTCGATGACGCACACGAGCCACACATCCGCCGGTGCGGGCATGTGAGACGAAAGATGCATCAAGCGTCGTTGCGGGTAGTCACGAACATCGAATTTCAGTTCGGCATCCGTCGGAAGGCCTGGTCTCGCATCGATGCGACGCTCGTCCCACGCGACACCGTCGATGAAGAGGGTCGCCTTGCGCGGTTGGACCCACGAAGGCGCGCGCACGCGCAGCGCGACGCGGAATTCGCTCGGCACATCGTTCGCGAGCTCGGCAACGTCGCCCATCGTCCAGCGCTCGTTCACCGTCACCGTCGCGAAGATGCCCATCGAGATCGACGTGTGGCCGTTCGCGATCGCAGCGCACGCCGCGTCGACGTCGATCTTCGTCGGATCATCGCTCGCGCTTGCTACGTAGGTGCGGCCCTGGCCTACGGGATCGCCGACGGTGTGCGAGTCCGATGAACCGACGGCGAAAATGCGCGTGCCTTCGTTGAGCAACGCGAACCAATCGCGGAACAGCAACATCGGCTCGTTCTCTTCCGTCGTCGCATTGATCATCTCCGTCGCGTCCATCGTCAGTTTCAACTCGCGCGCGAAACGCCCGGTGAGTTGATCGAGCGCGTTCGTGCCGAAGGGACTGTCGTCGTGCGTCGGCCAGCGCGGGTGGTTGAGGATCACGACCTTCGCGCCCTTGGCGCGGATGCCTTCGACGATCTTCGGGTAGTCGCCGTAGTCCTTGAATTCGTGCGGCGGGAGCGGATCGCTCGCGCGCAGCGGGAAGCCGTTGAAGTGGCCGACCTCCGTCGTCACTTCGTTGCCGACGACGGCGGTGAAGTACGGCGTGACGCCGGCCTGTTTCTGAAACGGCGCGTAGTCGGTGTTGTGGTTGTGATCGGTCGAAATCGCGAGCTCGACGCCTTCGCCGGCGAGCGTCACTTGGCGTTCGAGCGCGCTCGAATCGCCGTGGCCGCTGAATTGCAGCGTGTGGATGTGCGTGTCGGCGGCGATGAAGCCGGCGGTGTCGACTTCGCGCGTGAGCGCGTGCTCGACCTTCGGTTGCACGTCGCCGAGCAGCGTCACGGTCAGCGTCGACAAGCTCCATTCGCAACCGCGCGTCGCGTAGCTCGTGTACGTGCCGCGCGGCAGCTCGAGCGTCGCATCGCCTGTCGTGTACAGCACTCCGTCGCGCGCCGCGGTCGCGCTCGACTCGGCGAAAAACAGCGGCGGCAGCGTTCCGTCGACGGCGACGAAGGTGACGCGCGCGGGCAACGCAGCTCCGCTCTTTGCATCGCGAACGCGCACGCTCAACTTCGCGAGATCGAAGATCTCCCGCAGCGATTTCTCGACGAGCCGCACGTCGCCGAGCACGACGTCGTCGGTCGGCACATCGGGTTCGAAGGACAGGACGTTGGCGCCGTCGACGAGGCATTTCGCGGGCACGGCATAGAAGCGCTCGACGAGCTTGTCGCCTTGGCCGGTGCGCAACAGCGCAATCTCGACGCCGTTTGCTTTCAGCCGCCACGTGTTGTCGACGCTGAGCTGCCGCAGGTACAGCGTCCAATCGCCTGCGTTGGCCGCGCTTTCGAAGCGCACGTCGAGGCGCGTGCCCTCGGGATCCTTCGGCGCGTCCTTCCAATCCGGCGTCGCATCGTTGCCGAGGTGATGGAGCTGCGCGTCGAGCACACTACCCGCGCGCTTTTCCTGCGAGGCGAATCCGAGGAGCAGCAGGACGGCAGCGGTCGAGGCGAGGAGCAGTTGGGCGCGCATGGTTCGGAGAATAGCGCCGCCGCGCGCACGGCTCTGACGCGCGCCCGAACTTTGCTTACCCTGCGCGCCCGATCGAGGCCGCGTGCGCCGCACCCCACGAACGAAGATGCGAATTCAACTCGCCGCGCTGTGCGGTTTTCTCCTCGCGAGCACTGCGCGCGCGCAAAGCTACGGACCTTGGCACGTGCTCGGCCGTTTCGATTTCGACAGCGCCAAGGCTTCGATCGCCGACGTGCTCGGCCCCGACAAGCTCTCGAAGGCGATGTTGAGCGGCGACAGCGGGCCGGATCTCGCCGCGACCTACAAAGGCATGGCCGGCGAAACGCTGGCGTGGGTAAAGCTCGGCGCCGCGCTCGAGGTCGACGCGTTGGATGTCGGCGCGCTCGACCTCAACGCGGTTTGCGCGCCACCGACGAGCAAGAAGAACGATGTCGGCAACGCGGTGTGCTTCCTCTATCGCCGCATCGATTGCGAGAGCGCTGTCGAGCTCCCGGTGCAGATGGGCAGCGACGACGGACTGCGCGTGTGGCTCAACGGCACGTTGATCGTCGACGCAAACGTCGCGCGCGCGCTGGCCCTCGAAGATCATTTCGAGCGCCTGAAGCTGCGCGCCGGCGCCAACCACTTGTTCGTCAAGGTGTCGCAGTTCGGCGGGCCGTTCCAATTCCAGATCCGGCCGTGGACCAAGCTCGCGCAGAGCGCGGTCAATGCTTCGATCGATCGCGGCGTGCAGTTCTTGATCCGCCGCCAGTTGATCGACGGTTCGTGGAGCGTGTGGAACGAATACGGCGGCGGGCACGCGGCGTTGACGGCCTACACGCTGCTCAAGTGCGGCGTCAGCAACAAGCACCCGGCCGTGCGCATGGCGCTCGCTTACACCAAGGCGCATCCGATCGACAGCGTGTACTCGTTGTCGTGTCTGATCCTCGCGCTCGAGGCCGGCAACGATCCCGAAGAGCGCGGTCGGCTCGAGGACGCGGTCGCGCAGTTGCTCGACATGCAGACCTCCGTCGGCCTGTTCGACTACGGCAATCGCGATCTGCCGATGGACATGTCGAACACGCTGTACGCCGCGCTCGCGCTGCGCGCGGCGCACAAGGCGAAGGTCGACGTTCCCGACGGAGCGTGGGCGAAGCTCGCCGCGGGCACGCTGCGTTGTCTTGCCAAGGATCAAAAGGTCGCCGGGCCCGACGGGTATGAACGCACGATCGCAGGATTCACGTACCGCGCCGGCGAGGGCGGCGCGACCGGCTCGATGACCACGGCCGGCGTGTCGGTGCTCGCGATGTGCGACGAGATGCTCGGCGAGCGCTTGACCGGCGCACTGCGCGCGCGCTGCGACACGGCCAAGAAGCACGGGCTCGGTTGGATCGAGCACAACATGACCTGGTCGACGAATCCCGGCGCGGGCATCGGTCACCACTACTTTTGGGTCTACGGACTCGAGCGCGTCGGCGCGTTGCTCGCGCTCGAACGTTTCGGCGACATCGATTGGTACTGGGACGGCGCCGCGTACTTGGTCAGCCATCAGGGCGGCGACGGCTCGTGGAATCCTGAGGGCTACGTCGATCACCAGTACCTCGACACGCAGCTCGCGCTCTTGTTCCTCAAGCGCGCGACGATGCGCGTCACCGGAGAGACGACGCGCACCGATGTGTTCGAGACGCAGGACGTCAAAGCCGCCGTGCGTTTGCGCGCGACGGGCGACACACCGTTGACGCTGTGGGTGAGCGCGTTGTCGGACAAGTTGGTGACGGAGTACGCCGCTGCGGACGCGACGCTCGACATCGCCGAGATCGAGTACTTCGCGCGCCTCGAAGGCGACACGAACGCGCCCGTGCTGATCGGTCGTTGCGCCGGATTGCAGGCCAAACGCGACGAATTGCAGCGTTTTGCCGTGCGCCATGCCTTCGATCGCAACGGCCGCTGGCTGATCAGCGCGCGCCTTCACGTGCGTCCTGCGCCCGTCGAAGGCGTGCCCCTCGGCGAAGCGCGCGGCATCGACTCGCCGGAACTCGCCATCGACATCGACGGCGTGATGGATCCGGCGCGCTTGAGCTACGCCGCGGACATCAACTTCGATCTGCTCAACGGCGCCAAGACGAAGATCGAAGCGTCGTCGAATCACATCGACGCGGAAACGCCCGAGCGCGCGACGGACGGCGACTACGCGACGCGCTGGCGTTGCAACAAGGACGACACGACGCCTTGGATTCGCGTGACGGCCGAACGACCGATCAAGGCCGACAAGCTGCTGCTGACGCATGCCTTGGCGCGCATGGACGAGGCGCTGAGCCCGCGCGTGCTCAGGGTCGACGTCGTCGTCAATCAGAAGGACCACTTCCCGATGACGCTCGGCGACAACGCCTTGGCGAAGAGCATCGTCGCCTTCGGCCAGACCTTGGCGATCAAGGAGCTCGAAGTGCGCGTGCTCGACTGCACCAACCGCAAGCCCGGCGTCGATCCGGTCGGCTTCAGCGAAATCGAGTTGCAGAAGAGCCGCTGAGCAGCGCGCCGCGCTCGTCTGCGAAGGCCGAAGTCGGCGCGTGGAGCCGAGTTGCGCGCTGCCCGCGCCGCCCGGCGCAAGATCGCCCGTTGACCGAAATTCGTCGCCGGATAAGCTCCGCGCCCATCGATTTAGGTCTAAACGGCGGCCGATAAGGTCCGCCGACCCGCTTCCGGAGCTTTCCGGACGCACACCCTGGAGCACCCGACATGGCCGCCAAGACCAAGCCCGCCGCCGCCGCCGCCGCGCCGATGCGCGACTTCCTCGAGATCCCCTACGACCAGCTCGAGCTGATGAACCTCGAAGCGAAACAACAACGCTTCGATCGCGTCGATCCCGAGCGCGTGCGCAAGGAGCGCATCAAGTACCTCGAGAGCGAGAAGCGCATCAAGGCGGTGACCGTGTGCTTCACCGACCTCGAGGGTCGGCTGCACATGCTCGACTACGACAAGAAGTTCCTGCTGAAGAGTCACGACAACCTGACCTTCGACGGCTCGTCGATTCGCGGCTTCTCGCAGCAGGCCGAGAGCGATCTGCGCTTGGCGATCGACTGGCCGGCCTTCTATTGGCTGCCGTCGGACGTATTCGGGCCGGGCAAGGTGCTCGTGTTCGGCGAAGTGCTCGCGCGCGACGGCTCGCGCTACGAAGGCGACTTGCGCGGCAAGCTCAAGCAGTACCTCGCGGACCTGTACGCCAAGGACGGCTCGGTGTGTTTCGCAGCCAACGAGATCGAGGGCTTCCTCTTCAAGGGTCGCGACGCCGAGCGCCATTTCCCCGAGACGGAGAAATTCGAGTACGTCTCGACCGGCGGCTACTACCACTCGCTGCCCAACGATCCCTTGCGCACGTTCATCGACGCCGCCGCCGAGGCGCAGCGCGCGATGGGCTTTTCCAACGAGAAGGACCACCCGGAAGTCGCGCCGAGCCAGTTCGAAATGAACTTCTCGTACGCGGAGGCGCTGATCGCCGCCGACCAGTTCCAGCTCTACAAACTGCTGTGCCGTCAGATCGCGGCGAGCATGGACATGACCGCTTCGTTCCTGCCCAAGCCCGTCGTCGGCATCAACGGCAGCGGCGCGCACACGAACATCTCGGTCGGTCGCAAGGGCGTGAACCTCTTCCACGACAAGAAGGGCCAGGACGGCGTTTCGAAGCTGGCCTGGGATTTCGTCGAGCGCATCCTCAACAGCGGTTCGGACATCTGCCTCGTGCTCAATCCGAGCGTCAACGCCTACCGCCGTCTCGACCCGCACTTCGAAGCGCCGAATCAGATCAAGGTCTCGGCCATCGACCGCGGCTCGATGATCCGCATCCCGCTCGGCAACGAGAAGAGCGCGCGCATCGAGGTGCGTTCGGTCGGCCCCGACACCAACATCTACATGACGCTGTACATGCTCTTCCGCACGGGCTTCGAAGGTCCGACGAGCGACGCGAAGGACGAAGCGAAGCGTTCGCGCACGCGCTTTTTGCCCGACAACATCCAAGACGCGATTCGTCTGTTCAAACAGAGCCAGTGGACGACGGACCTGTTCGGCGAGAACGTCGCCTCGAAGTTCGCCGAACTCAAACTGGCCAGCGCGGAGCGTTGCCCCAAGGCGCTCGGCACGATGGTCAAGGCCAGCGAAGTGCAGTTCCATCACGAGGTCACGAACCAGTACCTCTGGAATCACTTCTAGGCCGCGAGGCCCTCGAGCGGCGGGGGGGCCGCCACCCCAGTGGGCCGCCCCGGT
>CAYHRR010000035.1:10660-15283 GCA_964358875.1 uncultured Planctomycetaceae bacterium
GCGGCCGGATCATCAACCGAGCGAGCGCCCACCCTCGGCGCCGTTTTCGTGGCGCGCGGGCAGCTCGAGAAAGCGGAGCACGCGTCACGCGCAGCGCAGGTGCTCGCGGACGAAACGCGCAGCATGAACAGGGGCCGGCGCTAACGTATTCCGCCGGAGGACACGGCCATGAAGTCTCGTACGCCGCTCGCACTTGGAATCGCATTCATCGCCTTGGTGATCGTCGTGGTCGTGGCGCTGCTTTCGACGGCGGAAGTTGCGCACGAAGTCGCCGCCGTCGACATCGACACGCCGAACGTTGCGGTCACTCGAAGCGATGATTCCGCGCTCGTGGCGCCGCGTAGCGAGGAGAAGCAGGCGAGCACGTCCGCGCCGAACGAGGACGAGGAGCGCGCTGCGGTCGCGACTTCGGCGGACGAGGATCTCGCCGACGCGCTGTGGGTCGAAGGCATCGTGCAATTGCCCGAAGGCGTGCCCACCAACGAGACGATCGAAGTGATCGCTTCGGGCCGGAAATTCGAGCACCGCGAATTGCACCGCGCGACGATCGGCTCGAACGGTGCCTTCCGCGTCGCCTTCGCGAAGGACACGAAGACGGGCTACCTCAAGCTCGACGCCGAGCACCTGTTCCTGTCCAAGCCGTACAAATTGAAGTTGAGCGAGTTGCCGCCGTCGATCGTGCTCGAGCCGCTCGTCGGAGCGCGGATCCAAGGCGTGATCGTTCCGCCCGTCGGCGTCGAAGATGGCGCCTCAGTCGTCCATGGCCAGTCGGTGCACACCTCGGGCTGGTCGGACGGCGGCTCGGACTCGGTGCAGAAAAGCGGCGCGGTCGACGCTGCGCTGCGCTTCGAGCTGCGCGGTATTCCGACGCATTTCCATCTGACTCTGAACGCCGACTTCGAAGCGTGGGTGCCGCAGTCCGTCGGCGACTTGAAGTTGACGCCGGGCGAAGATCGCGCGCTCGAGTTGCGCTTCACCCAGGGCGCGAGCGTCAGCGGCCGCGTCGTCGACGAGTCCGGCGCAGCGCTTTCGAACGTGATGCTGGAGACGAATCTCCGAGGCAGTCCGTCGCTCGGAGGCACCTCGCGGCAAGCCAAGGTGGCCGACGACGGGACCTACACGATCCGCGGCATCGCTCCTGGAGAGCTGGTCTTGGACGCGATGAAACAGGGCTATCTCCCGGCGAAAATCGAACTCGGCACGCTGAGCGACGGCGACGTGAAGCTCGAAGTCGAGGTGCGCATGCCGACCGGTCACTTCGTCGCCGGCCACGTGACTTGGCCCGACGGTCGGGCGATCGCCGGCGCGTGGGTCATGGTCGAACAGCCGGAAGACGACGGCGACATCAGCGCGATGACGATGTCGTTCATGGGCGGCGGAACACGCGAGAAGACCGAGGCCGACGGCTCGTTTCGCGTCACCGGCCTCGGCGCCGGACCCTACGTCGTCAGCGCCGAAGCCAAGCCGGCCTTGGAGCCCGAGTCCGCGCCCGTCGAAGCGAGCAGCGGCGCGGCAGTCGGCAAGGGCCCCAAGAAGCTCGTGAAAAAGGGCGCGGCGTGGCACGCGCGCGTCGAGAACGTCGCGACGGATTCCGAGGCGCTCACCGTAGTGCTGCAGCCAGGATTCGCCGTGTCAGGTCGCGTGCTCGACGAGAGCGCGCTTGCTCCGCCGCGCTTCACGGTCAATGCGACTAAGCACGAACCGGGCCAGTGGTTCCCTCAACAGGACGGCGCGGTGTTCCAGAAGTTCGAGAGCGTCGACGGCTCGTTCACGCTCGAGGGGTTGCAGGAAGGCGAGTACCAACTCGTCGCCTCGGCGCCGAATTTCATCGAGAGTGAAGCGCTGGTGATCACCATCCCGCAGCAAGGTGCGCCGCCGACCTTGACCGTGACGCACGGGACGACGCTCGCCGGCGTGGTGTTCGATCCGAGCGGCAAGCCCGCCGCCGGTGCTGCGGTCGAAGTCGACGCCGAGCGGAGCAAGGGGACGATCAACTTCAACTCGAGCGACGACAGCGCGACCGCCGACGCACAGGGCCGATTCATGCTGAAAAACCAGCCCTCGGGCTCGCTGAAGATCACCGCGTCGCATGCGGGCTTCGCGCCGAGCGCCGAACTCGTGTTGCCGATTTCCGCGGGAGCATCGCGCGACGATCTCGTGCTGCGACTGCGCCGCGGGGGCACGCTGAGCGGAACCGTCCTCGCCGGCAAGGGCGGCGCGCCCGCAGGTCGCGAGGTCAGCATGCACAGGCGCACGGGCGGCGAATCGCACGATGCGACCACCGACAGCGGCGGCCGTTTCACGATCACCGATCTCGCGCCGGGCACCTACGAAGTCAATGTGCAGCCGAGCGACGAGGTCAGCGCCGATTTCAAAAACGCCGACGGCGACATGAACTGGAGCCTGTACTCGGCGTTGGGCGAGTCCGCGAGCGTCGAGATCCGCGAGGGCGAGACGACGCAGTTGGTGATCGGAGCGCCGCCGCGCGCGCCGGTGGTGATCAGCGGCGTCGTGACGCGCGGGTCGAAGCCTGTCGCCGGCGCGGCGCTCACCGCCTACGGCCAGGGCAAGAACGCGTCGCGGTACCAAGCGGCAGCGGTCAGCGGCGCGGACGGCCGCTACCAAATGACCGTCGACGAGCCGGGTACCTACGCGATCAACGTCAACAGCAGCAGCGGCGCCGGCGGCGGCAAGCACGGCACGAGCAACTCGCGCAGCGTCGAGATCCCGGAAACAGCTAGTTTCAGCCTCGATTTCGAGCTTTCCACCGGCCGCATCGAGGGCCGCGTGGTCGGCTCCGACGGCGCGCCGCTCGCGAGCGTGCAGGTGCAACTCTCGGTCGAGCGTTCGAAGGCCGAGCGGCGCAGCGGCGGCATCGGCGGTTGGTTCAACACCGACGACGACGGAGTCTTTGTCTTCGAGGACCTGCCGGCCGGGACCTACGAGCTCACCGCAACCCATCATTCGAATTGGGGCGGGCCGAGCGGCGCAGTGGAATTGGGCGGCGCGCGGCGCACGGGCCTTGAACTCGCAGAAGGCGGCGCGCTGACCGGCATCGAATTGCGGCTCGAAGAGGCCGGAGCGATCACCGGCATCGTGCGCGATGCGAGCGGAGTTCCCGTCGTCGGTGCGCGCGTGACGGCGCGCGACAGCGAAGGCAACACGCAACGCATGAACACGAGCAGCGACGGCGTCGGTCGTTACCGCGTCACCAACCTCGCGCCGGGGACGTGGACCGTGCTCGCGCAATCCGGCACGCAAGTCTCCGCCGAAAGCGCGCCGGTGCGCGTCGCCTCGAAGAGCGAGGATCAAGTCGATCTCGTTCTGCGCGAGGGCACGCTGTTGCACGTCGTCGTCGAAGATGCCGAAGGCAAGGTCGTCGGCGCGTCGCTGTCGGTGCGCGACGAGCGCGGACGTGATCAAACGCGCTACTCGAAGGATCCGCGCACGAGCGAAGCTGCGCCCGGTTGGATGATCGGACCGCTCGCTTCCGGCACCTACACGGTCACGGCGACCAATCACGACGGCGTCAACGCGACGGCGAGCGTGCGCGTCGCTGGAGAGGCGCAGCACGAAGTGAAGTTGGTGCTCGGCGCGCAGTAGCCGCGCGCGGTGCTCGAAAACAAGCGGGGCCGGCGCTCATCGAGTCGCCGGCCCTGCTGTTCAACGGCGCGCCGCAGCGTGTCTACGGACAGAACGTGATCTGCAACGCGTCCGACGTGTTGAAGGTCAGCGGCCCGCCGATCGGGTCGCGATACACGAACTGGAAGTTCCAGGTCGAACCGGCCGAGATCAGCGCGCTCGGTTGGAGCGGGTCGAGGAAGTCGAGCGCGTAGCTCGCGTGGCCGGCGCCGTCCGCGAACACCAGCGGCAGTCGGCGCCGAGTTCCTCCGACGCACAGATTGCCGTCGCCGAAGGGCACGAACGCCTGTTGCGAGCCGAAGTAGAAACGCCCCGCGTGGAACGGCGGAACGCCGTCACAGTCGAGCTCGAGATCGTTGAGGAACAACGAGTTCGAGCCGGCGTTGGCGATGTAAGCGCCTTGCGAATAGGTGTTCGGCAAGGAGGAGCAGTAGGTGCTCGCCGCGCACACGCCTTCGCCCGACGCGCGCCACTCGAGGTTTGCGGTGAAGTCGAAGGCGAAATCGCCGACGGTCACGTCGAGCAGCAAGTGCGCGATGCTCCCGGTCGGCAGCACGGTCGGCAGATCGAGCACGAGGTCATCGATCGTTTGCGGCGTCGGATTGACGACGACTTGGTTGCCCGACTGCGACGCGCTCAACGTGAACAACGGCGCGGCGCCGCTCATGTCGAGCGTGCCGACCAGCGGCAATGCGAAGGGCATCGGCCCGACGCTCGACGGCGTGCCGAGCAGGTCGATGTCGAAACTGAGCGACGTCGGCACGAGCGCGTTGAAGTCGTAGACGTCGGGAATCGCGCTCAAAGTCAGCGTACCCGGCACCGCGGCACCGCTTTGAATCACGCGCGTATTGGTGACCGCGACTTGTCCGATCGGAATCGGCAACGTGACGCCGCCCGGATAGATCGACGTCGGGCTGACGGTGTGGAACGTGACATAGGTCAAGTTCAAGGTCAGGTTCGTCGTCGCCGGAACGCCGTTGA
>CAYHRR010000036.1:0-15063 GCA_964358875.1 uncultured Planctomycetaceae bacterium
CACGGTCAGGCGGTCGCCGGCCGCGTAGGCGCAGTTCGTCGTACACGTGGTGGAGCCACCCTCGGCGCTGCCGGCGGGGATCGTGGCCGTCAGGTTCGACGCGAGGCCGGTCGTACTGTTCTTGACCGTGTACGTCTCCGAGAGCGCCGCGCCGACGACGCTATCGAGGCGGACGCGGAGGCCCGAGAGCGTGCCCGCGCTCGGCGCGAGCCATTGCGCGCTCGCCTCCGTCGTTTGCGCTTCGCTGGCTTCCTATGCATGCCGCGCGGCCCCGACGCCGCCGCCTGCGCCGCGTTTCGCGATCGTGGCCGCTTCGACGCCGCAACAGGTCCTCGACCAGCTCGAACGCCGCTTGCTCGAGCAGCCCTGGACGCTCGCCTTCGAAACGGACTCGCGCGGCTTCGTCGACGCGCATTTCGTCGGAAGCGCCGCGCTCGTGCCGGGTGCGCGCTTGGAGCTCGACGCGAAGGGCGCGTTCCTCGGCAAGCCGAAGGAGCTGCGGCTCGTCGCCAACGCGGACTTTCTGCAGGCGTGTTCGACCTCCGACGGAATCAACGACAAGGTCGAAAGCGCCTGCGCGCGCCCGACCGCGCTCGACGAAGCCGTCGTCGTCGGCTTCACGCACATGGGCCTGCTCCACAACCTCGCGATGCTGTGCGACGGCAAGGTGCCCGATCACTGCGACGGCGGCGTGCGCGAGTGGGTTTCGCGCATCGACCTGAAGTTGTCGATGCCCGAACCGCTCGACGGACGCCAAGTGCGCAAGCTGAGCTACGGCGTCGTCGTGCAAGGCCGGCGCTCGGCCGAAATCGAGCTGTGGCTCGCCGTCGACGACGGTCTGCCCGTGAAGCGCACCGTGGTCGTGCAATTCCCCGACGGCGAGATGCAGGTCGACGAGCGCTACGCCTGGAACGCGCGCTGAGCTTCGCGGCGCGACGCTGGAACAAGGACGCTCGGTCCTCCATCATCCGCGCATGGCGAAGGACAAGAACGAGGGGAAGAAGTCGGTTCAACGCGTTGCGAAAGAGCCGAGCGAGCTCGACCGGAAAACGCTGGCGCTGATCAACTCGACCGCCGAGCGCGTGCGCAACTCGATCGACAAGCGCGTGCTGCCCGAGCTGCGTTTTCCCGAGCGCTCGCTGGGCAACGTCAGCTACAGCAAGGCCGTCGGCTACTTCGAACTCGGCAAGAGCCGCAAGTCGCGCGCGCTGACCGTCAACACCGTCAAGAGTTTCGCGCAGACGCTGCGTTTGATGGCGATATCGAAGGAGATGGTCGAGAACGACGACTTCGCCACGAAGCGCGAGGCTTACTACGTTTCGAAGAATTGGGGCGAGTGCAAGTTCAACGACCAACCCGAGTCGGACACGGTGCTCGACGACATCGAAGCACTCGCCTCGCTCGACGGTTTGTCCCGCGAGCAATTGCGCTATCGGCCGGAGGAGCACGGCGGCTCGGTCGCCGGCAATTTGATCGTGATCGACCGCGATTCGGAGACCGGTCAAGACATCGTCATCGACTGCACGCGCTTCGGCTCGGGCTCCTACACCATTCCCAGTTCCGTCGAGCACTTGCGCTTCGAGACGAAAGCCAAGTTCGTGCTCGCCATCGAAACGGGCGGCATGTTCGAGCGCTTGAATGCACACAAGTTCTGGAAGAGCGGCAACTGCATCATCGTCGAGACGCAAGGCGTGCCGACGCGCGCGACACGGCGCTTCATCCGGCTGCTCGCCGATTCGAAGAAGATCCCGGTCTATGCCTTCGTCGACTGCGATCCCTATGGCATCGCGAACATCTATCGAACGCTGAAGGTCGGCTCGGGCAACGCGGCGCACATCAACCGCTTCTTCTGCGTTCCGCAGGCGCAGTATTTGGGCGTGACGCCGCAGGACATCATCGACTTCAAGCTGCAAGACGCGACGCACAAGTTGCAGGAGGTCGACATCAAGCGCGCGAAAGACGCGCTGAAGAACGACCCCTTTTTCATGGCGCACAAGCCGTGGATCAAAGCGATCGAGCAGATGCTCAAGATGGGCGTGCGCGCCGAGCAGCAGGCTCTTGCGAAGTGGGGACTCAACTTCGTGATCGAGGAGTACCTGCCGCGGAAGCTCGAGCAGCGGAAGAACTTCTTGCCGTGAGTGCAGCGGTATCTGGACTGCCGAATGACGAGCTGACAGCTACAAGCGTTCCCCACCTTGTTGAGCTCGCGACACGCAACCCGGATGGTCAGCGTCGGATTGCATGGTTTCGCGGCCACGCGAACGCGGACCCGAGCTGGAGACTTCTACCGAAGGTCTGGCGCGACACACACAGGACCGCTGATGAGCTGCTCCGTCGAGAAAGAACTCGCTCGCTCAATTTCCTCCGCCAGGCACCGGCGCGGCACGCCGCCTGCCCCGGCGAGAACGACCTCACCGGTTGGTTGACGTTGATGCAGCACCATGGTCTGTCGACACGGCTGCTTGATTGGAGCGCGTCAATTCTGATCGCGACATTCTTCGCGGTGCACGACAGCAAGCTCGACAAGTCTGACGGCGTCGTGTGGATCCTTGATCCAAACGCACTCAGTCGCCAGCAGCTTGGAGATCCGGGCCTATTGCTGGAAGGAAATCAGCAATGCCACATCGCCTGTTGGCTCGCGTTCAATCAATCGGAGACGCAGCACCTCAAGGATCCTGACCGGTCGACGGCAGAGCGATTCAATCGATCGGTGATTGGAATGGAGCCAAGGGAAACGCACATGCGCATGTTCGTGCAGCAGTCCCGCTTCACGATTCATGGACCTGGCCGCGCGATCGAGCAGATCGATGGTCGGCACGACTTCTTGAAGCGATTGGTCATTCCAGCAGCCAAGAAG
Organism: uncultured Planctomycetaceae bacterium; assembly: GCA_964358875.1. GTDB lineage: Bacteria > Planctomycetota > UBA1135 > UBA1135 > CAYHRR01. The sequence continues at coordinate 2,858 of CAYHRR010000036.1, forward strand.
CCCGAGTTCAGAGAGGTGCTCAAACTCCTGGGAACCCGAGTGGGCACCGTGTTCCCTGACCTCGACCACTTGGCTGAAGAACTCGACAACTATGTCTAGACGGCGACGCCGCATCGCCGACGCACGACGAAGCAGCGCGCAACTCGTAGGCGCTTCGAGAAGCCTCCGACCTGTACCCTCTCCGCATGTTCGATCCGCAGATGGCGTTGTTGAGCAAGCTCCTCGCGAACGTGCTCAGGGATTTGGAAACGGCGGCGGACAAGACCGAGCTTTGGACGGCCGCGAAGCAGGCGCTCGGCGCGACACGCGCGAAGGAGCCCGAGCTCGCCGCGGCTATCGACAACAAGGACAGTGCGACGCTGCGCGCGATCGTCGACGGGTGGACGAGCGGCAAGCGCTTGTTGCCAGAACAGGATCGCGAAGTGCTCAAGCGCGCGATGACCGCCTTTCGCAAGAGCCTCAAGATCACGCGCCTGGATTCGGAGTCGAGCCTCGGCGTCGGACCGATGAGCAGCGGCCGGCACTCGGCGATTCTCGGGATCACGCCGCCGAGTCGTTATCCGCGCGAAGTGTGGGACGAACTCGTGCGCCAGAAGCGCTTGATGGGCGGCAAACAGGGCGTCTACGAGTTGCCGCCGGAGTGACGGCGCCGCGCGCTCAGCACTATGCTTGCGCGCGATGACCGAGCAACTGCCCGTTCCGAAGGATCCGTATCGAGCGCCGAACACGCCGGCCGTCGCGCTCGCGGGCGGCATCACGATGAAGCGCAAGCTGCTCGCACTGGCGATCGCAGCGCTCTCCGACGCGCTCTCGCTTGTCGCCGAATTCGCGCCGCCCGTTCAATGGATCGTCGACGGCGTGACGGCCGCTGCGTTGTTCGCGGTGCTCGGCTTCCGCTGGCAGTTGCTGCCGGTGCTCGCGGTTGAAGCAGTGCCGCTGCTCGCGGCCTTTCCGACGTGGTTGCTCGTCGTCGGCTTTCTGTCGGGCACCACGCCGACGCGCGCGGCGCAGAACTAGCGCACAAAAAAACACCACGTCGCCCCTCGCGGAACGACGTGGCGTGAATCGCGATTCGATCGCGCGCGTGAAGCGCGGATCAGACCATCGACTTGAGCGCCTTCATGGCGCGAACCTTGACCACGTTGCGGGCGGGCTTCGCCTTGAACGTCGTCGGTTCCTTCGTGAACGGGTTGATGCCGGCGCGCGCCTTCGTCGCGGGCATGCGCTTGACGGTGACCTTCATCAGGCCGGGAACCTGAACGACGCCCGGGCCCTTCTTGCCGAGGTCGGCGGCGAGCAGCGAACCGAATGCTTCGAACACGCTCGCGATTTGCTTGCGCGACAAGCACGCAGCGCCTGCGAGAGCGTTGTAGACCTCACCCTTCGTACGAGCCTTGCCGGCCGGCGTGATCTTCGCAGGCTTGGCAGTCATCGCGTTCTTCTTGGCAGCCATCGAAATCTCCTTGGTTTCCAGGGGTTTTCGGTCGATTTTCGACCGAGCACCCGCGCGTTGTAGAGAACACCGGGGTCGAGTTCCAGGGCCAACGCGCGAGAAATCCCCGAGAAAAGCGCAGCTTTTCGCGGCCTCGCGGCGAGCGGCGACGAGTTGTCGATGCGCGCGGCGGCGTCGCGAGGTCGACGCGCTCACGCGCCGACGCCGCGAATCCGAGCGCGAAATGTCGGCTCCGCGAATGGCGACGCGTGCGCCTCGCTCTCGTGCAACTCGCGCGCGACGTGCGAACTACTCCGCATCGGCCGGAGTCGGCGCTGTGCTGCGCTCGGCTCGCCCACGAGTGCAGCGCAACTCGTCTCGACGCGCGCGCAGCCGTCGGTCGGCGCGTGCGACGCAACGCGCCGCGCCGACGCGTTGAGCGCGCTCGCGATGCGGCGAGATTGGACCGAATAGCGCGCCGGCGAGCGCATGCAGGGCAAGTCGCGTCGTGACGGACATGCGCTGAGCGCGGATAGCCTAATTGGTTGCCCAAGTTGACTTTGTGGCTCGTAGGAGCCGCGCCGGCGAGATCGCACACACGGTCGTTTCGCGCAGCGCGGCCAGAGAATCGCTTCTGCGGCGGTGGAGCCGTTTCGTCAGCGGTCGGCGCGCGGCGGTGTGCTCCTCAAAGCTCGGTGGCGACGCGCGCTGAGCCGGTGCGCGAGCTGACGTCGCTGCGCCGCAGCGCACCTCGGACAGCGCCCACGCGCAGCGCCGCGCGAGCGACTTGCTGCGCGTTCAAGCGCCGCGAACACGCGCGGCAAGCGGCGCCATCCGTTCGCATCGGCGCGCGCTCGCCGGCTCGTCGACGCGACGCAGCGCGGCGGGCCCGGGAATTGCTCTCACCCAGCTTCCGATCCTTCGACCTACCGGCCGACGCCGCCCGGACGTGGCGCTTGAACTTCCGCGGCGCGGGCCAGGATTTCCGCCGGAATTCTGCGTTCCACGCCGCTTGCCGTCCGCACGCCGTAGCTGTTCGCGCACCTGCCTGCGCACGAGGCCGAGGTCAGCGCTTGCGCTCGCCGATGCGTTTGACGAGCTCGGCGGACAGATCGTTGGGCACCGGGAACGACATGACGTACTGCGTGATCAGCCAGCGCTCGCCGTCGCGGCGCAACGCCCCGCTGCCGCGCAACTCGCCGTACTTCGCGTTGCTCAATCGCTCGTCGAACCACACCGTCGCGCGGTCGCGCGAGAGGTACACGTGCCGCTCGCTCGGCGTGTAGGTCCAGCCTTTGCCCTGCGCGAAATACGGCTCGCAATAGGCGCGGAACTGCGCGACCGACCAGCGTTCGGTCGCATCGGTGCCGATGAAGATCGCGTCGGGCGCGAGGCACGCGAAGTAGCTCGCACCGTCGGCTTTCGAAGCGGCGGCGTGGAACGCATCGAGCCGCGCGTTGACGGCTCGTTCACCAGCTACGCGCGCACGTTCGACCGACCGAAACTCCGTCAAGCGCTGCGCGACGCGGCCTTCGCTCGCGCTCGGTGTCGCGTGCGGCGTCGTCGCCGCGAAGTCCAGCGACACGTCGTCGCGACCGAGCGCGAGCATGCGCTCGACGATCGCGAGCGACGGGTCGCGCGCGTCCTCGCGTCCGCGCAAGAGCGCGAGCGGTGTCGAAATCAACGCGTCGAGCGAACCCTTGTCGAGGTCGACATCCGTGCTCGGAGCGCAAGCGGTCACGGACGCGACGAGGTCCGGATGTTCCGCCGCCATGCGCAATGCGCGACGCGCACCGTCGCCGACACCGATCAAGTGCACGCGCGTCGACTCGGAGTCGAAGCGCGCCACGAGCACATGCACCAACGTCGTGAAGCGCACTTCCATGCGAACGGGACAAGCGACGACCCAATCCTGCCCGAGTTCGCGGTCCGACCAGATGCGCTCGAGCTCCGCCGAAACGCCGGCGCGGTCGCTTGGACCGTCGAGGATCAGCATCGCGACGGCACGCGGTGCGTCCGCGGAACTGCGAGGAGACTCGCTGACAGCGTGCGCCATGCCTGCATCCTCCATGTATTGGAAGGCCCAAGGCGTCGACGTCGGCTCTTGCGCGACAGCCGGAACGAAGAACATCACGCAAGCGAGCAACGCATGCAGCATCGAGCGATCCTCCGCAAAGCCGCGAAAAGCCGCGGAATCGCAGGCTACAGGAAGCTCTGCACGCGGTCGACTTCGTCGGCGCTACCCATCACCACGCAAGTGCGTTGGTGCAGCGCCTTGGGTTGCACGTCGAGCAAACGCGTCGCGCCGGCGAAGGCCTTGCCGCCCGCTTGCTCGACGATCATGGCCATCGGATTCGCTTCGTACATCAAGCGCAGCTTGCCGTCCGGCGCTTTCGCAGTCGGCGGATACATGAACACGCCGCCTTGGATCAACGTGCGGTGGACGTCGGCGACCATCGCGCCGGCGTAGCGACTCGAGTAGCCGTTCGACTGGGCCCAATCGAGGTAGCGCTGATAGCCCTCGGCGAAACTCTTGCGATTGCCTTCGTTGCACGAGTAGGTCTTGCCCTTGGTCGGCATGCGCACGTCGTCGCTCACGCGCAGAAACGCGCCGATGGTCGGATCGAGCACGAACATCGAGACGCCCTTGCCGGTGGTCAGCACGAAGATCGTCGACGTTCCATAGAGGATGTAGCCGGCCGCGAGTTGCTTCGCGCCGGGTTGCAGCAGCGCTTCCTCGGCCGTCGTCGTCGGACCCTCGTGGCGCAGGATGCTGAAGATCGTGCCGACGCCGCCGCCGACGTCGAGGTTTGAAGAACCGTCGAGCGGGTCGAACAACACGCAGTAACCGCCTTCGCTGGCCGCGTTGTCGCGGATCACGATCGGCTCCTCGTTTTCTTCGGAGGCCACGATCGCCACGCCCTTGCGCCGGCCGAGGCAGCGCAACAAGGTCTCGTTGGCGATCACGTCGAGCTTCTGCTGGCGCTCACCCTGCACGTTGTCGGAGTCGAGCGCCCCGAGCACGTCCTCGAGGCGCGCGCGCCGCACCTTCGACGAGATCACCTTGGCGGAGAGCGACAGCGCCGAGAGCACCCACGAGAACGTGCCCGTCGCGTGCGGCGTGTTGGCTTGCTCCGCGAGGATGTGCGACTGCAGCGTGATCAGGTTGTCGCGGCTGTTCTGATCGAGCTGATGGAGGAACGATGAGGGGCTCATTTCCATGATCTTGCCTGAGCGCGGCGTCGGTTTGAACATCAGCGACGCGCGCGGGGCTCGACGACTGTCGGATGCCGCCGCCGCGCGACCACAGCCCGCGGCGCCACGATTCCCAACTCGCGGCCTAAAAACGTCTGTGCGGCAAGCGTTTCCGGCGCGGCAAAGTTACTTGCTGCGCTTCGCCTTTGCCGACTTGTGCTTGGCGCGGCCTCGCTTGGCGACCTTCGCGTCGCGCACCTTCGGCTTGGCCTTGGGGGTCGCGAGCACGCGTTCGATCTGCGCCTCGTGCAAGCGGTCGTGGCCTGCCGCGCGGAACAACATGGCGACCAGCGCATCCTCGCCGCGCTCGGTGTGCAAGCCGACGCGCGCGAAGGCGGAGTCGGGCATGCGCTCGAGCAACGCAACGTTCATGGCGCGCAACGCGGCGAAGCTGTCCCACAAATCCGCGCTCGAAACTTCGGCGTAGTTCAGCTGCGCGACGAACGCGTCCTGGTCGTAAGCGGTGATCACCGGGCGCTCCATCGCGACGACGAAACGCAAGCGCGTGCCGAACACCATCTCACCGTCGGCGAGGTGCGCGAGCACTTCCTTCACCGACCACTTGCCCGGAGCGCTGCGCCGCGCGAGTTCCTTCTTCGACAGTCCCTTGATCAGCTTGCGCAGCCGCTTGGGCGCCTTGCGCATCGACTCGATCGGATCGTGCTTCCCGAGAGCATCTAGGTACAGCGGTTCGACGTTGTGTGACGGGTACGTGCGTGCCATGGCGAGGTTCCTCGATGGAGTTGGTCGACCACGGTACGTCGCGCTCGCGATGTCGCAACGGAGCGCCGCGCTGCGCGCTGTTTGTAAAGACGCGCCGAGTCGTGGCTGCTCGTGCCTCGACACCGTCTGCGACGCCGCGTAGCGTTCGCCGCGAACCCAACAGCGCTCGCCGGAAGTGGCCGACGAGCGTCGTGCGCAAGCGCTCGCTCGCCGGCGCACGTTCGAGCCGCACACCCGACCGCAGCACCATGCTCACGCGCAATTCGTTCCTCCTGCTCCTGGTCGCTTGCGTTTGCGTGTTGAGCGCGCGCGCGCAAATCGCGTTGCAGGTCGTCGACGAAGCACGCCATCCGATTCCCGGCGCCGTCGCGATCACGTTCGTCGGCGCACACGAGACGCGCACGGCCTGTGACGACGAAGGGCGCTGCACGTTGCCGGTCGCACCCGGACCGGCGCCGTTTCGCATGCGCGTCGAATGCGCAGGCTGGTTCCACGTCGACACGCTGTGGCTCGCGCGCGACTCGATCTCGGCGAAGTTGCTGCGCAGCGGCACGCTCAGCGGACGCGTCGTCGCCCGCGACAGCGGCGTGGCTGTGCCGAACGCGACCGTCGAATTGCTGCACCTCGGTTGTCGCGAGTGTGCTCCCGACCGCGCGCAAAGCGATGCCGAAGGCGCCTATTCCTTCGCCAACGCGCCGCGCGGCGTCGAACTCGAATTCGCGCTGAACGCGGCCGGATTCCCAGCGCAGCGCGTGCATGTCGGCGCCTTGATCAGCGTCGATCCGATGCTGCGCGACCTGCCCTTGGAACGCGGCCTCAAACTGCGCGGTCGCGCCGTCGATTTCGAGAGCGGCCTCGCCGTCGGAGGCGCGCAGGTGAAGCTCTACCCCGATCAAGCGCCGACCCAGTACGCCGATGCCGACGGTCGCTTCGAACTGTTCACGGTCGCCGACGTCGCGGCGCATCGATTGATGTTTGTCGTGTCCGGCGACGAGCACTGCGAGTTGCACGTGTTGTTATCCGCCGAGGAAATTCGCTCCGACAAGGAACTGCGCTGTCCGTTGGTGCGACCTGCGACGCTCAGCGGCGTGGTGCGCGACGCCGACGGGAATCCGGTCGCGGGTGCCGAGGTGTTCGTGCGCGAGGATCCGTCGTGGCTCGTCAAACGCCGCGCGCGCTCGCTCGCAACGCAGGCAGCATTGCCGCTCGATCGCTTGCCGCCGCTGTGGACGGTCGCCAGCGGAGCGCCGAACGCGCGCTGCACGAGCGACGCCGGAGGGCGCTTTCAATTCGAGCGCGTCGTGCCGTGGACACCGGAGTTGCTCGTGCAAAGCCAGCACCCGCGCGCCGGCGGCTGCCAAGCGAAGGTCGGTCCGATCGGCGCTCCGGGCACGACGCTCGAAGTGCTGCTCGCGCCGACCAAGCCGCCGGTCGGTGGGATCTTGAGCGGAGTATTGACGATCAACGGCTCGCCCGCGCTCGGACGCGTCGAGTGGCGCGGCGCGACGCGCACGGGCTCTGCGGCCGTCGCTCCCGACGGGCACTTCCGCGTGGTCGGCGTCGAACCCGGCGAGCTCCTGCTCCAAGTGCGCGACGTGCAAACGCGCACGACGCATTTCGGAGCACGCTTCGACGACCTCGTCGAGCGCGCAACGGTCGAGCTCGACCGCGAAACGACCCACGACTTCAGGCTCGAATGCGCGCGCGCCGAGCTGCGAGGACAAATCGTGAGCGACGCGGGCGCCGCGCGCGCCGGCGTGCCGGTGAGCGTGCGCGACGAGCTCGACGGCATCGAGGCACACGCGCTTTCCGAGCTCGACGGCAGCGTGCGCATCGAAGTTCCGGCGACGGAACGTGCCTGGAAACTCACGGCGAGCGACGGTCCGCTCAGCGTCGGTCCGATTGAAGTGCGCGTGAACGAGCCGTTCTCGATCGCGCTCCCCGCACTCGGCCGCGTGCGCATCCGCGCCGTGCAAGCGGGCACCGAGCTCGCGCTTGCGCCGTTGAGCGCGTTCTGGCGCCGCAAGGGCGCGCGCGGCATCGAGCCTCGCGCGCTCGCGCTCGAAGCGCTCGCCGACGCGCCCGGTGAATTCGAAGCGCGCGTGCCGCTGGGCGAAGTCGAAATCTGGATGTGGCTGGCGCGAGCCGGCTGGAGCCCGAGCGCGCCGCAGTTCGTCGGTGTGACGGCGGATCGAACGGCGCGCCTGGAGTTCACGCTCGCCATCGGGTGCGCGCAGACCTTCGTGCTCGCGCCGAGCGGCGTCGTGCCGCGCGACGCGCGCGTGTTCGTGCTCGAAAGCGCGTGGTGGGCTCAGCGCACCGCCGGCGACGACGTCTCACGGAACAACGTCGTGCTCCCGCGCCTCATCGAACGACTTCGCGAAATCAGCTTCGACGCGACAGGACGCGGCACGGCGCGCGGACTTGCGCCCGGCCGCTATCGCTTCGTCACCGGCGATGCACGCGACTGCCTCGAACCTGCGGAATTCACGGTCGAATCCGCAGCTTCGGCCGCGCTCGAGGTCACGTGGAAGCGCCGCGAGTGACCGCGGACGCGGTCTGGCCTTGGTTCCGCTCGTTGCTGCGCCGTCACGCGCGTTGCGGCGGCCGTCTCGTGCCGCTCGCACTGCTGAGCATGTTGCTCGCGACGGGCGTGCTCGGTTACGGCGGTGTCGCGCAGTGGTGCGCGGCGCGCGGCCGCGTCGTGTGGGACGTTTCGACGCGACTCGACGAGGCCGTTCCGACTTGGCCGTGGACGATCGTGGTGTATCTGTCGTTCCAGGTGCTGTTCGTGGTCGCCGCATTCAGCGCGCCGCGCGACGCTCGCGGACAACGCGAACTCGTGTTGCTGTTCCAAAGTTTGTTCGGCGTCGGCGTGTTGTCGCTGACGCTGTTCGTCGCAGCGCCGTGCGAAGTGCTCGGACGCGACGCGCTCGAGCTGCACAGCGGCGCGTTTGCCGGGCTGATCGCGCTCGTGCACCGCTCCGATCCGCCGTGGAACGCCTGGCCGAGCTTGCACGTGTCGCAGAGCTTGTTGTGCGCGCTCGCGCTCGCGCGTTGGCGCGCAGCGCATCGACTTTGGCTGCGTGTTGCGCTCGCAGCCCTGTGGATCGCGATCTCGCTCTCGACGTTGACGACGAAACAGCACTACATCTTCGACGTGCTCACCGGTGCCTGGCTCGGCTGGGCGGCGTGGACTTGGTACTTGAAGCGCGCGTTCGAGGCGTGACGCTCAGGGCGGCAGCACGCCCTTTTTAGCGCGCATAGAGATCGATTGTGCGATCGATCGCGAGCGCGCAGACCTTGCAGAAGTAGGTCGGGTTGCGCGTGAACATGATGCAGTCGACTTCGGGGCGATACAGGCCCTTCGCTTGGTACGCGGCACCTTCGAAGGCGCCGACTTTGCCGAAGGACTTCTCGCCCGCGAGCAGCACCTTCGTCGTGCGCTTGACCTCGGCCATCAACGCTTCGGCGGCCGCGTCGTCGCCGAGCTTGGCGATTTCCTTGCGCCGCGCCTGGTACTCGAGATCGGCCTTGTCGTAGGCCTCTTTCCCCCACGCGGTCGGCAAGGCCGTCGACGCTTCGACCAAGTCCTTCCACTTCAATTTCGCCGGGTCGAGCAAGGCGGTCACGTTCGGCTCCCAGGGTTCGCTGCCGGGCGCGATGAAGTCCTCGTAGCTGACCTGCGACGAGTAGTACTCGTCGGCGAGCCCTGCGAAGGAGTGGCCGAATTCGTGCACGAAGACGTAGCTCGATTCCGACGTGTCGGACGCGCAAGTCGCCCACAGGTTGAAGATTCCGCCTCCGCCGTACTTGCGCGAGTTGAACAGCACGATCAGCGCGTCGTAGGGCGCCTGCGCAGCCGCCTCGCGCAACTCGCGGTTGCGATAGGTCAGCACGTAGCGATCGGTGTCGAAGGCGTTGAAGGAACTGCCTAGGGCGTTCGCTCTCCAGGTGCCGCGCCGCGGATCGCTGATGCCGGACTCGGGCGACGCTGTGTGCAGCGCGCGCACGTTGATGTCGCTGCGGCGCGTGCGGTAGGGCTCGGTTTCGAGCAACACGCCGACCAAGCGTCGCGCGTCGCCTTCGAACTTCGCGCGCTCGTCCTGCGTGTAACCGTCGGCGAGCACGAGGATGTCGAGCTTCGTCGCGCTGTCGCCGCTGCCCTGCAGCGCGAACACGCTCGCGGAACTCGCTTGCGGCGCGCGGTCGACGAAGCGCGACGTCGGATCGACGAGCTCGCTGAACAGCTCCTTGAAGGTGCCGTCGTCCGCGCGCTTCTTCAGCACGAGTTGCACCGCCGCGCGCGGCTCGGGCAGGCGCTGCGATTCCGCGAAGTTGCGCCACACGCGCTTGGCCTCGCCGGTCGTCTCCCACTCGCCGTAAATGCTCGCGAAACCGCGCGAATACAGCACTTGCTGCGTCAGCGGATCGACGGCCTCGAACAGGTACTTGCCGAGGTTCGAGGTGTCGACGAGTTGCGTGCGACTGCCGGGCCACGGCCCTTCGAGGCGCAAGCCGTCGAGCGCGATGTGCTCCTCGCGCGCGTTGCCGCAATGGTCGTAATCGCAGCGCAGCGTGCGTCCGGTGAAGTGCGTGTCGAAATCCGTCGTGAGTGCGACGCCAAGTACCAGGGTGAGCAACATGGGCGCGAGGATAGCGAGCGCAGCGGCGTCGGCGCCCGACAGTGCGGCGCGCACGACAAGAACTCGAACACGGCTGAAATCGCGCGCTGACACGCCGCGCGGGCGCGCATCGACACGCGGCGCGAGTGCCCAGCGGCGATGGCGCACTTCGGAAGGCGTCGCTACTTTCTCGCGATGCACCGCTCGTTGACGCCCGCTGTTTTGTTGCTTTCCACGCTCGCCTGCGCGACCCACGGCACTCGACGCGAGGCCGCACACGTTTCTGCGACGCAGCAGCTGACGATGGATGACGTCTTCGAGTTGCCCGCGAAGATGCGGCTTTCGACGACGACGCTGGGCTGGCTGCCGAACAGCGCGAGCTACCTCGCGACGCAGGGCGATGGCGGCGCGCGCAGGACCTTTGTCGTCGACGCGGCGAGCGGCGAACGCAAAGCGCTCGTCGACGCGCCGCGACTGAAAGCTGCGTTGAGCGCCGCCGGACTCGACGAAACGAGCGCCGCGAGTTGGAGCACGCGCACGAACTTCACGCTGAATGCTGCGAAGGACGGCGCGCTGTTCAACGAGAAGAACGACCTGTGGTTCGCGCGTTTCGGCGCTGACAAGGCCGTGCGCTTGACGAACGACGAGCGCGAGGAGGTCGGTGAAACGCTCTCTCCCGACGGCGCGTACGTCGGCTTCATCGCGAATTGGAATCTGCACATCGCGCCGACCGACGGCTCGGCGCCGGCGCGCGCGCTGACGACGGCGGGCGACGAGAATCACCTCTACGGTCGCCTCGATTGGGTCTACCAAGAGGAGGTCTACGGCCGCGGCAACTTCGGCGCGTTCTGGTGGTCGCCGGACGCGAACAAGATCGCGTACCTCGTGATCGACGAGACCAACGTGCCGACCTACACGGTCACCGATCATCGCCAGACGCATCCGCTCAACGAGAACTGGCGCTATCCGAAAGCCGGCGATCCCAATCCGATCGCGACGCTGCACGTGGTCGACATTGCGAGCGGAGTTTCGACCGCGGTCGACCTCGCGCCTTGGGCGAACAACGAAGCGTTGATCGTGCGCGTCGGTTGGACGCCGGACTCGTCGCGCGTTTGGTTCCAGATTCAAAATCGCGTGCAGACCTGGCTCGATCTCGTCTACGCCGATCCGACGAGCGGCGCGACGCGCAAGCTGTTCCGCGATCACACCGAGGTGTGGATCGAGCCCGTCGAAGGGCCGACTTGGATCGACGACGGCGCGCGCTTTTTGTGGCTGTCCGAGCGCGACGGCTTCGCGCACCTCTACGTCTACGACAAGAGCGGCAAGCCGCTCGGGCGCGCGACGCAAGGCGAGTGGGAAGTCGATTCGTTCCTGCGCTACGACGAAAAGGCGGGTCTCGTCTACTTCGTCGGCGACAAGGCGGACGTGAAGGGCGCGCAGCTTTTCCGCTGCAAACTCGATGGCTCGGCGCTTGAGCGCTTGACGCAGGGCGAAGGCACGCACGCGATCACGATGTCGGAGGACGGCGCGCACTTCCTCGACTCGTTTTCGTCGGCGCGCGCATGGCCGAAGCTCTCGCTGCACCGCGCCGACGGCACGCTCGTGCGCGAGCTCGAACACGTCGACGCGACACCGGCGGTGAGCAAGGGCATCGTCGCGCCCGAGTTCCTCGCTTTGAAGGCGCGCGACGGCGCCGTGCTCGAAGGCATGTTGATCAGGCCGCCGCACTTCGATCCGTCGAAGCGCTATCCCGTGCTGTGCGCGATCTACGGCGGCCCGCACGCGCCGAAGGTGCTCGACCGCGCGCTCGGCTTCGAGGCCTTCTGGCACACGCTGCTCGCGCAGAGCGGCTACCTCGTGTGGGTCTTCGACAACCGTTCGTGCGGAGGGCGCGGCCTGGCCTCCGAGACCGGCATCTACAAACACATGGGCGCCGAGGAGCTGCGCGACATTGAGGACGGGCTCGACTTCCTCGTCGCGCAAGGCTGGGCGGATCCCGAGCGCATCGGCATTTGGGGTTGGAGCTACGGCGGCTATCAGACCTCGTACTGCTTGACGCACTCCAAGCGCTTCAAGTGCGGCATCGCCGGCGCGCCGGTCACCGATTGGCGGCTGTACGACTCGATCTACACCGAGCGCTACATGGGGCTGCCGGACGAGAACAAGGCCCG
>CAYHRR010000037.1:0-14801 GCA_964358875.1 uncultured Planctomycetaceae bacterium
ATCAATCCGCGCTTCGCGACGGTCGAGATCAAGGACATGACGGTCGTGCCGATCGCCAATGTCGGAGTGGTGATCGCGTACGTCGGCGGCGTCGGCGTCGATCTGTCGGGTGCGGGGTTCAAGCACGGCAATCTCGTGTCTCGCGGCCAAAAGGGTGTTTGGGCCGAGGCGCTCGACCCCGGCAAGTACCCGATCAATCCGTACACGCACAAAGTGGAGATCGTGCCGACGGCAAATGTCGTCCTGAACTGGGCGACGACCAAGAGCGAAGCGCACATGCTCGACGAGCGCTTGTCGAGCATCACAGTGCGCTCGTCCGACGGCTTTCCCTACAACCTCGACGTGTCGCAGATCATCCACATTCCGCGCACCGACGCGCCGAAGGTCATCGCGCGCTTCGGCAGCGTCGCCAACTTGGTGACGCAGGTACTCGAGCCGACAATCGGCAACTACTTTCGCAACGCCGCGCAGGGGTCGGACGTCATCGACTTTCTGAAGAACCGCGTGCAGCGCCAGGAGGAGGCGCGCGGGAGCATTTCGGCGGCGCTCGACGAGTACAACGTCGGCGCAGTGAACACGCTCATCGGAGACATCGCTCCGCCCGAGCAACTGATGAAGACGCTGACCGACCGCAAGCTCGCGGAGCAGGAGCGGATCACCTACGGCACGCAGCGCGAGGCCGAGGAAGTGCGCAAGTCGCTACAGCAGGCGACGGCCCAAGCCGACACGCAGCCGGGCGTCGTGCGCGCGGCGCGCGACGTCGAAATCGCCGAGTTCAACGCCAAGGCCTCGGTGAAAAAAGCCGAGGGTGACGCTCTATCGAAGACGATCAACGCCGACGCCGACGCGCGGGTGACCAAACTCACCGGCGATGCTGAAGCCGGAAAGATCCGCGCCATCGGTACGTCGGAAGCGGACGTCATCAAAATGAAGATCGCCTCGATGGAGTCGGGCAACTACGCGCTGATCGAGACGGCGAAGGCGCTCGCGGGAAGCGGCTTCAAACTCGTGCCCGACATCGTCGCCGGCGGCGGCGATGGCGCGCAGAGCGGCGGCTTGGTGTCGGTGTTGCTCGCCAACCTCGTCACTGAGAATCTCAAGAAGCACAGCGCCACGGCAGCGCCGACGCACTGACCCGACCGAATGCCGGCGTAGGACTGCGGACATCGCTAGAGCGCTCAACTGTCGGCAAAGCGACAGGCGCTCGAGAGTTCGTTGCATCACGCAGCTGGGTTCGTCCAGGTTGCGCTGCGTTCGTCACCACTTGTCGATCGAACTCGAAGAGCGCGGAGTTCGACGGCGCTTCCGCTCGTTCGAACGCGCATTGAAGTGTGACGACCCGACTTGCGAGCGCAGCTGCGCGACGACGTGACGAGGTAGCTATGGACTCGAAGGCAGCACGCGCAGCGCCGGCTCGCAGACGCTCACTCGAAGCCGAGGAACAGCGCAAGAACACTTGCGATCACGAGCACGGCGATTCCGCTCCAAAAAACGGATCCGCCGCCGTCGGCCTGGGCTTGTCGTCGTTTTGCGTCCATGGTGGGCGCAGTCTCTGCGAGCGGAACGAGCCTGCGGTTAGGCGCGCGACAAGGGTGCGAAAAGCGACGCGCCGGCTCGTCGCGTTCTGAGATCAGCTCCGCGTCGTCGACAGGATTCAACGCGCCGTGCGCAGCGCCTGTTCACCACGGCGACGCTGCGAGGCGACGATCAGTGGCCCGCGGACTTGCGCTGTCGAGCCTGCATCATCGTCGCGGCCTGCTCGAGCTGCGCTGCGCTCATCGTTGAAGTCAGCGTGGTGCGGCGCGCGCGACAGTCCTCGTCGCCATGCGCCGCGCCGAGGCTGTACCACATCCATGCCGCGCACGAATCTTGCGCGACACCGCGTCCGTGCTCGTACATCACGCCCAGCTTGAGCTGCGCCGGCGCATAGCCTTGCTCAGCGGCGAGTTCGAACCAGCGCGCGGCGTCCGCCGGATGCTCCGGACCGGCGACTCCCTTGAGGCGCATCAACCCGAGATTGTGTTGAGCGAGCGCGACACCCTGCGCTGCCGCGAGTTCGAGCCAATGCTCCGCGCAATCGACGTTCTGCGAGACGCCGCGACCCTGCAAGTGCATTAGGCCAAGCTGCGCCTGCGCCGCACCGAGACCGCTCGTCGCCGCTCGCTCGAACAGTTTCGCGGCACGGTCGACGTCCTGTTCGACATCGCGGCCTTCGAGGGACGTCCAGCCGAGCACGAATTGAGCACCGGCGACGCCCTGATTCGCAGCGCGCTCGAGCCATTCCAAGGCGAGCGCACTGTCCTGTGGAACTCCATTTCCGGCGCGGTAGCTGAGCGCCAACTGGTACTGCGCGGGTGCGTCGCCTTGTTCCGCAGCGCGCCGGTACCAACGAGCCGCAATTGTGCTGTTGACCGCCGTTCCGAGACCTTCGTTGTACAGCGAGCCGAGAATGCGCTGCGCTTTTGCATAGCCCTGTTCCGCGGCCTGGGACAGCAACACGCGCGCGCGCTCCGCGTCCTGCGGCAACGCTTGTCCGTAGAGGTGCATCACCCCAAGGTTGCTTTGAGCCGGCGCAAGCCCTTGATCCGCCGCGAGCGCGTACAAGTGCGCCGCGCTTTCGTACGAACGTGCGACGCCGCGTCCTTCGTAGAAAAGCAACGCGAGGTTGTTCTGAGCGGAGGCGTGGCCTTGCTCCGCAGCCAAGCGATACCAACGCGCCGCTTCGGTCGGATCGGACGGCACCGTGCGACCCTCGTCGTACGCCATGCCGAGACGGAACTGTGCTTCGGCGTTGCCTTGCTCCGCGCGCGCGGTCCAGCGTTGCAACGCACCTAGTTCGCCGTCGGTTTCATCCGCACTCCAACTGCTGTGTGTGGTGGCCGTGCAGGCGCCGACGGCGAAAATGAAAGGCAGCGGTGCGAGCAAGGCGGCGCAGCGACGGAAAATTGACGAGTGCTTCATGATCGAAGCTATCGGAGCACTCCGGATGGCGGATTGAGATGGAGTCCGCGCTCTCGACCCATCGGTGAACATAAAGACGATCCGCGCCGCGGCCTGCTGCGGGCGCTGGATAAAGAGCGAGTGCTCGCGCGCCGCGCGCGTGAGCGGCGCATGGCGCGTGAGCCGGCTCGCTGGGCATAGCGCGGCACAACTTTCGAAAACGGCCCGGCGCAAAGCTCACACTCGGACGAGCGCGGGACGCCTCACGCGCACGAGCCGCTGCAGTGACGAAGATCCTCAGGATCTTGAAGTCACCGACGGCGCGGCATCGGGTGGCGTCGCGATGTCGCCTCGTTGCCGCGCGCCGGCGCACTCACGGAGCGACGCTGAACTGAAGTCCGTTGCTCAAGTTCGTCGTTTTCGGACTCGGCGGATCGCGGAACCAGGCCTGAGCAAAAACCGTCTCACCGCCCAAGAAGGGAATGCCGACGCCGGAGTGGGTGAGGATGTAGCTGTTGAAATTCAACGCCATCGAGCCGTTGCACAAATTGATCGTGCCGCCGGTCGTTTGCACGCCCGTGCGCTCGAGCGGCGCCTTGACGCACAGGAAGCTGGTCCCCGCGCCCCACGCACTCGCCGTAGAGCCGAGTCCATAGAAGAGGATGCCCGACTGCGCGCCTTCGACGTTGCCGACCGAGATCGTGAAACCGCTGCCTGCACTCGCGCTGGCGGTGCCGCTGCCGACGATCGACGCCACGCAGCCGTGCGTCGTCGTTCCGGCTGTGCAGTAATTCGCCATGGTCGCGCACGCTCCGTTGAAGAGGCATTCGACCCACTGCGGGTTGTCGATGAACGGATTGCGATTGTTCTGGAAGCCGTACACCACGTCGTTCTTGTGGCGCTCCCACGCATCCGGCGGATCTTGCTGATTCCACTGCACGAGCACCGACTTGATGCCCATGTACGCGACGGAAATGTTGCCGCCGGTCGACGACCCCGCAATCAGCGACTGACTGTCGGTGACGATCAAATTCGGCTCGGCGCAGCCGGTCACACCGTGCACGCCGCCTTCATAGCGCAAGTCCGCGTAGAACATCGCACGCGCGACGTCGCCGCGTCGACCGATCCAAGTCTCCCAATTGCTGGTCGATCCCGAACCGTTGCTCCAATTCGAGTTGCCCGGATACACGCCACTGCCGCCGCCGAGACCGTTGTTCAGCACGGTCACGAATTCGCTGCACCCCGAGCAGCTTCGATAGGGCGCATTGCCGCGCGACGCGTTGTCCGCGATGTCGCACAGAAACAGCATGTGGCAATCCGTGTACGGGTAGTTGCATGCGCCGTCGACCGGGAATCCGTAGCTGTTCGGCCACGTGTGCTCGCGGTTGTAGAAGCTGTTGCCGCCGCTCTGCTTCGCATAGCTCCTGTTCCCGTACAGGTCCAAGATCTGCGCCGTGTTGGCGGGATTCTCGTTCGCTGCGTTCAACACATCCCACGTGTCGATGCCCGTGCCGGTGTATTGGATCCGCGTGTGATCGTCGATCACCGCGTGCAGCGTCGCGCGCAGCGTCGTCGCGTTGGTGCCGTCGACGGACGCGTAGTAGCCGGGAGGCGCCTGCGCCAACAGGGGCACGGAGAAAGCGACGAGTGCGGCGGCGGCGCGCAAGGGCGATGTGTTCATGCCGCTCGAGGATACGGCGAAGCGCCAGGGCCGCGATGCGCAGCAAAAAAGTCCACTCGCCGTGGTCGCCTGTTCGCCGGCGCTTCGTCGCTGCGCTACGACACCTAGCTCATTCGGCGCGCCCTGCGACACGCACGCGAAGGTCGCGCCGGGCTCGCCGAACGCAGCAGCGCCGCTACGCTGGCCGCATGATCACGATTCTCGGCACCGGCCTCCTCGGTTCAGGGTTCGCGCGCGGTCTTCGCACGAAGGGCGAGCAGGTTCGCGTCTGGAATCGTTCGCGCGGGAAAGCGCTGGCCCTCGAACAATTCGGAGCAACCGCCGCCGCCGATCCCGTCGAAGCTGTGCGTGGCGCCGACCGCACGCACGTCGTGCTGTCCGACGACGCCGCCGTGGATGCCGTGCTCGCTGCTGCCGCGCCGGGCTTCGGTGTCGGCGCACTCGTCTTCGATCACTCGACGACGTCGACCGCCGGCGCACGGGAGCGCACAACTCGCTGGCGCGAACGTGGCGTGATCTATCAGCACGTTCCCGTGTTCATGGGGCCGCAGAATGCCGCGGAAAGCACGGGCATCATGCTGATTTCGGGCGAGCGCGCGATCGTCGCGCGTGTAGCACCGCTGCTGACGCCGATGACGGGCAAGCTCGTCGACCTCGGCGCGCGCGTCGACGCAGCAGCCGCATTCAAGCTGCTCGGCAATCTGTTCTTGATCGCGTTGTCCGCGGGCTTCACCGACATGCTCGCGCTCGCCAAGGCGATGGACGTCGCGCCGTCGCAGGTCGCCGGTCTGTTCGAACATTTCAATCCGGGCGCATCGGTGCCCGCGCGCTTCAAACGAATGACCGACGCGGATTACGACCATCCGACTTGGGAACTCGACATGGCGCGCAAGGACGTGCGCTTGATGCAAGCTGAAGCTGCGAGTGCCGGCATCGCGTTGTCGATGCTGCCGTCGGTCGCGGCGCTGATGGATCGATTGATCGCAGAAGGTCGCGGTCACGCCGACTGGACCGTCGTGGCGAGAGATTTCGTCGCCGTCTCGAAATAGCGCGGCCTGGCGTGTGGGTCGGAGCTCGCCGAGCAACTCGCTTCATGAGCGCACGGTCGAGCCGCCGCTCAACGACTGATTCGACCGCGAAGTGTCGAACGTCGATTCGCGCGACATTCGCCGGCGCAGTTTCGCCGCGCGGACGAACGCGTGAGAGGTGAGTCGACTCGACGCCGAACCAACGACGAGCGGTTCATCGGCGCGAAGGCGCGATCGTGCACGTGCTGCCGCAAAAAACGCGGACTCTGCGACGCGGCGCGCGCTGTGTTCTGCATTGCGCGCGCCTACACTCGCGGCATGAGGCACTGGATCAAAGCGCTTGCCGGACTCCTTCTTTCGTCCGCGCCGTTGGCAGCACAAACGCCGCCGCTGCGCGTGTTCTTGCGCGGCGGCCCGAAGACTCACGGTCCCGGTGAACACGACCACCCGCGCTTCGTCGAGGAGTGGAAGCCGTTGCTCGAAGCGCGCGGCGCCGAAGTCGACGGCGCGCTCGTGTTCCCGACCGCGCCGCAGTTGGAAGCCACCGATGTGCTCGTGATGTACGCAGCCGAAGGCGGCTCGATCCACGGCGACGATCGCACGAATCTCGAGCGCTACCTCGCGCGTGGCGGCGGCATCGTCGTCGTTCACGACGCGGTGTGCGGCGACGATCCGCAGTGGTTCAAGACGGTGGTCGGCGGCGCGTGGGAGCACGGCCACTCGAACTGGCACACCGACATGGTTGACCTTTACGTCAGCGAAGCGCGTCACCCGATCACCGCCGGCGCGGCGAACTTCCGCTTCCGCGACGAGCTCTATTGGAAACTGCACATGCAGCCGGAGGCCAACGTGCTGATGGTCGGCTTCCACTCGGTGTTCGACACCACGCCGCAGATGTGGACCTACGAGAAAGGCGACTACCGCGCGTTCGTTTCGATCCAAGGGCACTACCACGATTCGTTCGCGCACGAAGCCTGGCGCACGTTGTTGCTGCGCGGCATCGCGTGGTCCGGCAAGCGCGAGGTCGATCTGTTGCTGAAAACGGGCGAGGCGGAAGCGCTGCGCTATCCGCCGGGAGGTCCGACGCGGCCGGAGCAAGCTCACGAGTCGATCGAAGTTCATCCGGAGTTCGAGTTGTCGCTCGTCGCCGCCGAACCGCTCGTCGTCAAGCCGATTTCGATCGACTGGGACGCGCGCGGTCGCATGTGGGTCGCGCTGACGCCCGGCTATCCGTTCAAGGAGCGCTTCAGCGGCGTGAAGGCGCACGACGCGATCGCAATCCTCGCCGACGGCGACGGCGATGGGCGCATGGACGCGCGCACGACGTTTTTCGAAAGCCTCGATCTCGTCACGGCGTTCGTGCTGCACCGCGACGGAGTGATCGTGGGCGCCGCTCCCGACATCGTGTGGCTGCGCGACACCGACGGCGACGATCGCTGCGACAAGGTCGAGCCGCTGTTCACGGGCTTTGGCTTCGGTGACACGCACGCGGTGATGTCGAACTTTCGCTGGGGACTCGACGGTTGGATCTACGCGACGCAGGGCTACAGCGGCGGCGGGTCGGAGCACGTCGTGAACTCGGCGGGACACGACTTCGGAAAGATCGGCAACGGCCTGTTTCGCTTTCGACCGGACGGCAGCGCGATCGAGGTCGTGTCGAGCTACGGCTCGAACACTTGGGGCTGCTCCTTCGACGAGGAAGGCGAGCTGTTCTTCACGATGGCGAACGGCGCACACCTGCGGCACGTCGTCGTGCCCGAGAAGTTCCTCGCCGGCAATCGCGTCGACAACGTCGCGAGTTGGAAGGACATCCCCGATCACGACCGCGTGTTTCCGGCCGTCGTGCGCACGGACGCGCCCTACGCGCAGATCGATTTCGTCGGCGGATTCACCGCGGCGTCGGGCTCGTGCTTCTACGACGGCGGCGCGTGGCCGAAGGAGTGGAACGCGTCGCACTTCGTGTGCGAGCCGACGGTCAACCTCGTGCACCACGATCTCGTTCAGCCCGACGGCGTCAGCTTCAGCGCGCGAAAAGTCCGCGAGGCGGAGTTCATCGCCAGCACCGATCTGTGGTTCCGACCGGTCGACGTGCGCGTCGGGCCGGACGGCGCGCTGTACGTGCTCGACTTCTACAACCAAGCGGTCGTCCACAACGACACGCGCGGTCCCGAGCACGGTCCGACGAACGCGGCGATCCGTCCGGACCGCGATCACCTGCACGGACGCATTTGGCGTGTGCAACACAAGCAGGCGCACGCGAGCCCGGTGACGCTGCCTCTGCCGACGAAGGCGCAAGGAGCGGTCGCGTTGCTCGAGCATCCGAACGCGTGGGTGCGGAGCAGCGTGATGCGCACGGCGCTCGAGCGCGGCGACAGCGCGCTGAACAAGCTCGCGCTCGCGCAGGCCGAGCATGACGGGCCGCTTTACGCTCGCATCGCCGCGACGTGGCTCGCCGCGCGCAGCGGCACTCCGTCAGCGGAGCTGTTGCGCGCGCTCGTCACGCCGACGTCGACGGCAGCGGAGGTGCAGGCGCCGCTGTCGCGCGCGGTTTTGCGCGTGCTCCGAGAGTGGCCGACGCCGCTCGACGCAGCGACGGTGTCCGAGCTTTTCGGCGCACTGCTCGCCGCCGACGATCCGCGCACGCGCGTCCTCGCGCAGAGCGCGCTCGCGGAAATTCCCAACGTCGCGGAGTTGTTGGGGCGCAACCCCGCTCTCTTGCGGCACGCCTCGAGCTCATCCGATGCGTGGACGCGCGCAAGCATGGTCCGCCTGGCTTCGCGCAACATCTCCGCGTACCTCCGCGAAATCTTCGCGGCCAAGCCGACGGACGATGCGCTCGTACGCTCAGCGGTCGCGGCTGCGCTGGCGCGGCGCGCGCCCACGACGTTGTGCGAGTTGCTCGACGTGCTCGTCGCACCCGACGCCGCGGATTCGCCCGTGCTGCAACGCGAAGTGCTGTCCGCGATCGCGAGCTCGGTGAAAACGATCGAGTCCGAGTCGCGCGCGCGAGCCGCCGCGGTACTCAGCCGCTTGCTGCTTTCACCCCGTGACGAAGTCGCCGCCGCCACGTTGCCGCTGGCGACGAACTGGGGCCTCCAAGAACAACTGCACGCGGAGATCGAAGCGCTCGGTGTTCGCATCCAACGACAGTTGTCGGACGACGCGGCGCCCTTCGAGCGTCGAGTGAGTGCGTTCGAGGCGCTGATGTCGATTCCTGAGCGACGCACGGACGCGCTGCGAGTCGTCGGTGCGCTGCTCGACGCTGCGCGCGGCGTCGAAGAGCAGAAGCGCGCACTCACGGCGCTTTCGAAGACCGACGATCCGGACGCGGCGCGCACCGTGGCCGACCACTACGACAAGTTCACGGCGCAAGCGCGCGAGTCGGCCTTCGAGATGTTTCTCGCGCGCGCGAGTTGGGCGAACGTGCTGCTAGAGCGCATCGAAGCGGGCGCGATCTCAGGCGCCGACCTCGGTCCGCAGAAGCTCCACAAGCTGCGCAACCACCCGCACAGCGGCGTTTCGCAACGCGCGACGAAGCTCTTCGAAGCGCTGGCCGGCGCATCGAACACGCAGATCAACGCACTGCTCGCGCGCTTGATCCCGGAGGTCGATCAACCGGGCGGCGACCGTGCGCGAGGCAAGCTCGTGTTCGAGCAGAACTGCGCGACCTGTCACAGCGCGTTTGGAACCGGCGGCGTCGTCGGACCCGAACTGACCGGCATCGGTGCGCACGGCGCGCACGATCTCTTGCCGATCATTCTCGATCCCAACCGCACCGTCGAAGCGGCGTACACCGAGTGGGTCGTCACCACCGCGGATGAGCGCAATTCTTCCGGCGTGCTGTTGCGCGAGACTGAGGACAGCATCGTGTTGC
Source organism: uncultured Planctomycetaceae bacterium (assembly GCA_964358875.1). GTDB lineage: Bacteria > Planctomycetota > UBA1135 > UBA1135 > CAYHRR01. The sequence goes on from CAYHRR010000037.1 coordinate 9,524, forward strand.
GCTCCAGCGCGGGCGACGCCGTCGTTGCGCGCGATGACATCGTGACGCTGAAGAACACCGGTCGCTCACCGATGCCCGCGGGTTTCGAAACGCTCGGCGCGCCGGCCTTGCGCGATGTGATCGCGTACCTCGCCGGCGACTTCGCGTACTGGCGCATTCTCGACCTCAAGCCCGCGGTGAGCTCGAACTCGTTGAAGGCGCTGTACGACAGCGCGCGCGACGACAAGCCCTATGTGCCGGCGCGCTTCGGCGTGGTTGCGCTCGCCGGCGTGCCCTTCGAGTTCCTCGATCCCAAGCGCACGGATTCGGGCGACAACGTGATCACGCTGAAGGGCGGACTGCAGCCGGATTGGGAGTCGAAGCTGCGCAAGCCGCAGCGCGTCGAGCTGAAGGTCAACGCCGTCGTCCAACGTGTGCACGTGCTCGGCGGCATCGCGGGCTGGGGCTTTCCGTACATCAAGGACGCCAAGCCGATCGTGAAGTGGACGTGGTGTTTCGCCGACGGCACGCGCGAGGAAAAGGTGCTGCACAACGCGCACGAATTCGCCGACTGGATCGGACGCTACGACGTGCCGGGCTCGGAGTTTGTCGAAGGCGCGCTCGCGGAAAACAGTTGGGGCCAGATGCGGCGCTTCACTGTGGAGCCGTCGAGCGTGAAGCAGGTCGAGCGCATCGTGCTCGAAAGCTACGACAACGAACTCGCGCCGACCTTCGTCGCGCTCACCGCCGAGCTCCCCGGTGCGCCCGCGCAGGCGGCGTCGGTGCTCGAGCCTGTCGACGTGCTCGTCTTCGGCGGCGGAACGAGCCACGATTTCGCGCAGTGGTACGACCAAGCCGACCTCGCGACGCTGCGCGCGAACGGCCTCAAAAACGCGCGTTTCACCGGCTCGTTGAACGACACGACGCGGCAGTTCGAGCAGCTCGGGGCGCTGGTGTTGTGCACGAATCAGCCGGTGGCCGACGAGCGCTTCCGCAGCGGCTTGTTCACGCACGTCGAGCGCGGTGGCGGCTTGCTCGTGCTGCATCCCGGCGCGTGGTTCAACTGGGACGACTGGCCCGAGTACAACGCGCGTTTGGTCGGCGGCGGCGCGCGCGGTCACGAGCAGCTCGGGGAATTCGAGGTGCGCGTCGTCGACACCGAGCACGCGATCACACGCGGCGTGCCGGCGCACTTCCGCATCGTCGACGAGCTGTATCGCTTCGAACGTGTGGAGTCCGACGCGAGCATCGAAGTGCTCGCACTCGGTCGTTCGCTCGAAACGGGCGCCGAGTATCCTGTGCTGTGGACGGTGGCGCGCGCCCGCGGCCGCACCGCTGTGTTCACGCTCGGCCACGACGGTCGCGCGCACGAGCACGAGGCCTTCAAGCAGCTCTACACCGGCGCGGTCAGCTGGATCCTGAAACGATGACGAAGACGATGACGAATGCGGCGCACGACAACTCCCGACGCGGCATTCTCGCGCGTTTTCGTGCTCAAATCGCGCGCGGCGAAGCGCTGATCGGCGGCGGCGCGGGCACGGGCATTTCCGCCAAGAGCGAAGAGGCGGGCGGCATCGATCTGCTGATCGTCTACAACTCCGGCCGCTATCGCATGGCCGGTCGCGGCTCGACTGCGGGGCTGATGCCCTACGGCAACGCGAACCAGATCGTGAAGGAGATGGCCTTCGAGATCTTGCCGGTCGTGAAGCACACGCCCGTGCTCGCCGGAGTGTGCGGCACCGATCCGTTCATGATGCCGCGCTTGTTCCTGCGCGAACTGCGCGAGCTCGGCTATGCGGGCATCCAGAATTTTCCGACGGTCGGTCTGATCGAGGGCGAGTTGCGCGCGACACTCGAGGAGACCGGCATGGGCTTCGGGCTCGAGGTCGACTGCGTCAAGCTCGCGCGCGAGATGGACATGCTGACGACGCCTTATGCGTTCAATCCCGACGAGGCCGTCGCGATGACGCGCGCCGGAGCGGACATCGTCGTGGCGCACATGGGTTGCACGAGCGGCGGCACGATCGGAGCGAAGTCCGTCAAGACGCTCGACATGTGCGTGAAGCGCATCCAAGACATCGTGGACGTCGTGCGGCGAACGCGGAAAGACGTGCTGTGCCTGTGCCACGGCGGTCCGATCGCGATGCCCGACGACGCGCAGTACGTTCTCGATCGCGTCGAGGGCCTCGTCGGTTTCTACGGTGCGAGTTCGACCGAGCGCCTGCCGACGGAGATCGCGATCCGCAAACAGATCGAGTGCTTCAAGACGCTTCGGCTGAAAACGAAGAAGCCCGCGCGCGCCGCGAAAAAGCGCTGAAGGCGGACGCGACGATGGACTGCGAACACTGTCTGCGATTCGTCACTTCCGCCGAGGCGACGATCGAAGTGCTTCCCTGGGGCCGGCACGAGTGGCTGTCGCGTCACGAGCTCACCGGAGCGAAGCAAATCCAGGTGGTGCGCGTGACGATGCCGCCGGGCAAGCATCACGCCTTCCATCGGCACCCGCACATGGAGGAGGTGCTGTACTTCGTCTCCGGTCGCGCCGAGCAGTGGGTTGGTCGCGAAAAGCGCGTGATGCAGGCCGGCGAATCGGCCTTCGTGCCGCGCGACGAAGTGCACGGCACCTACAACGTGTTCGACGAACCGGTGGTGTTCCTAGCGATCCTTTCGCCAGCCGTGTTCGCCGGACCGGCGCTCGTCGACGTCAGCGCCGACGAACCGTGGCGCTCGATCCGCGGCGCGCCGTGAAGCACTGACCGCTGTACCAAGGCGGCCGCGCGGCGTGATCGCGGCCGAGTTCCGCGCCCGAATCTGTTCACGAGCAGAACGCACAGGCTCAAAGCGCGGGTTCGAGCTCGCACCGACGCTGAATTCGCTTCGACCGCGCTTTCGGGCACTACGCGTTCATCGATCTCGTCGTCGGCGTGCTCGTGGACAGCCAATACTGGTCACGAGACTCGGCGAGCCGGAGCACGATCGAGCTCACGAACGCGTTGGAATTCGGGATCGGGTTCTAGTTCCGATACACCACCGTGGTGCGTCGGCACGATCAGCTAGTGCTGCACGCACGCGACAAGCGCGTCGAGATTCATAATCGCCCTCGCGTTCACGTTTCGCCGCGTGCTCAGGCCTTTTTGATCAAACGCACCAGCACGATCAAAACGACAGCGCCGACCACCGACGTAATCAACGCGCCAAGCAAACTGCCGTCTTGCGCGACACCGAGCTTGCCGAAGATCCAACCGCCGACCACGCCGCCGACGATGCCGAGCAAGATGTCGGCGAGGATGCCGAAGCCGCCGCCCTTCATGATGACGCCGGCGAGCCAACCTGCGACGCCGCCGACCAAGAGGAACCAAAGAAGATTCATGTGAGCACCTTTCGGCTGAACGATGGGACAAGCGAGACGCGGTGACTCTACGCCGAATGCGGTGCTCGTGCGCGACGCGAGACTCGAGCGAGCCTGTTACCGAAGTCGGGCGACGAGTCACGCCGGTCTCCAAACGCAGACGCCAGCGTGACTGGCACAGCGCGTCGTTTTTCTTGGAACGCGACACGGTAGAAAATGCCGGATTTCTCGGAGAAAACTGGTACGCCCGGCGGGATTCGAACCCACGACCTTCTGCTCCGGAGGCCGAGTCGCGCAGGACATCGCGAAAGCGGACGAGCGATGATGAGAGCGGAGAATTGCGGAGATTTGCGACGGATCCGCAAACCTCGAAGCGGGTGAGAGCGGAGATTTGATGATGAGAGCGGGCAAACATGACGGCGCCTCGATGGCAACGGCGCGCGCGAGCACCTGACCCGTCAGCCCGCGCGCCGCGTCGAGCGTCGAGCGCGCCCCGACTTGCCGATCGCTTTCCCCAACTCCGCCGGCGAGACGCCGAGGCTGAAGGCCGCGCGAAACATCAGGTCGAGCGAGACCGAAGCGTCGCCCGCTTCGATCTTCGCCACGCGCGACTGGCTCGACCCGAGCTTTTTGGCGAGTGCTGTCTGCGTAAGGTCCCGACGTCGCCGCTGGGCGAGCAAAAACTCGGCGACGGCGAGCTTGAGCTCGATCAGGTCGCTCTCCTCGCTCGACAGCCGAAGCAGTTCGCGTGCACTCCCGACCTTCCAACCGGCGGCGCGCAGTCGATCGACCTTGGACTTCTTCATGGTGTGTTGCTCCTAGCTGAGCGCGTCGTACGCCGCGAGTCGGCGTTGGCAGGTGCGGATCACGGTGAGTGGTGTGGCCTGGGTCTTCTTGGCGAACACATCGAGGATGACGACGGCGTCCGCGTCGGTGCGGTACACGATGCGCCAGGTTGCGTCGGCATCCTGGATGCGCAGCTCGTGGACGTGTTTGGCGATGGAGGGCATGGGGCGTGAGTGAGGCATTCCGATCGTGCGGCCCTGCTGCAGCAGCCTCAGCAGGTAGCCCGCCTCGACCCGCGCCTCGCCGGACATCGGCGGGGTCTTGATCTCGCCGTGCAGCCACACGAGCGGCTTGTCGTTCGGGCTCACGGGTGGAGTGTATGTCGCATCGGACATACGGACAAGGGGCGAACGCGGCGGCCTCGAACGTTGCTCCATCCGACCGAGGGCCGTTCCCAAGGCTTGCCAACGGCCTGCGCCCCACTTCGCAGCGTTGGATGCACGAGCACCTACGCTGCATGGATGCCGACCGACCTCGACCCGCTGCGCATCCTGCTTCTGACGCTGGCCGGTTGGATCTCGCGGCAGCAGCAGGACGTGATCGACTATCTGGTCGAGGAGAACCGCGCGCTGCGCGACCAGTTGCACGGCCGCCGACCGAAACTATCGGACGATCAGCGTCGGCGCCTCGCCGTCAAAGGCAAGCGACTCGGCCGCGAGTTGCTCGAGCGCGTGGCCACGATCGTGACACCCGACACGATCTTGCGCTGGCACCGCATGCTGATCGCGCGCAAGTGGACCAGCGCGTCCAAGCGCAGCGGCCGTCCTGGCGTGATGGAGGAGATCCGCGCGCTCATCGCCCGCATGGCGCGCGAGAATTCCAGCTGGGGCTACACGCGCATCCAGGGTGCGCTGAAGAACCTCGGCCATTGCGTCGCGCGCAGCACTATCGCGAGCGTGTTGCGCGATCAGGGCATGGAGCCCGCGCCGAATCGGCCGTCGTCGTGGCGGACGTTTCTGCGCGCGCACTCGGGCGAAGTCGTCGGCACGGCCTTCTTCACCGCCGAGGTCTGGACCGCCAAGGGACTCGTCACCTGCTACGTGCTGTTCTTCATCGATCTCAAGTCGCGACGCGTGCACATCGCCGCAGCGACGCCGCACCCCG
>CAYHRR010000038.1:0-6913 GCA_964358875.1 uncultured Planctomycetaceae bacterium
GCGCTCCGCACTCGACGATGTGACCGGCGACGGTGCCGGCGGCGATCAGGTCGTAGTCCTCCTTCGTCCAGCCGAACTCGTGGATCAGCGGGCCGAGCACGAGCCCCGGATCGGTGCCGCGTCCGGTGATCACGATCTGCGCGCCGCGATCGAGGGCCTCGGCGATCGGGAAGGCGCCGAGGTAGACATTCGCGCTCGACACGCGCGCGCGCACCGTCGACAGCGGCGCGCCGGTGTCCATGTTGCGCAGTTCCTCGCCGCTCGCCAGCAATCCGTCGAGCTGGCCGAAGATGTTGTCGCCCTCGACAACGGCGATTTTCACGCCGCGAAAGCCCTGTTTTTGCAACGCGGCGATGGTCGCGTCCTTGCAGGCCAGCGGATTGACGCCGCCGGCATTGGCGACGACTTTGATGCCCTTCGCAACGAGCTCGGGCGCGGTGCGCTCGATCATCTTCACGAAGTCGGTAGCGAAGCCCGTCTTCGGATCGCGCAGGTACTGCTTCTGGAGGATGCTCATCGTCACCTCGGCCAAGTAGTCGAGCGTGAGATAGTCGAGCGGGCCTTCGCGGCACAGGCGGATCGGCCCGAGCAGCGAGTCGCCCCAGAAGCCTTGTCCGTTGGCGACGAGCACCTTGTCCTTGCGCGGCATTTCGAGTCCTTTCGGGCCGCAGAGTCTACGGAGCCGAGCGCGCGCGACAACCTAGCTAGGATGCGTCGATGGCGACTCCGCTCGTCTTGATCACCGGTTTCGGGCCCTTCGAGAAGCGGCGCTTCAATCCCAGTCGCGTGATCGCGGCCGAGTTGGAACGCGAAACGCCGCGTGGAGTGCGCGTGCGCTCGATCGAGTTGCCGGTGTCGTTCCACGGAGCGCCGCGCGAGGTCGAGCGCTTCGTCGAGAGGCACGCGAAGTCGAAGCCGGTGCTCTTGCTCGGCCTTGGCGTGCAGAAAAAAAACTGGTTCCGCTTCGAGACGCGCGCGCGCGGCGTGTACACGACGAGGCGCAGCGACAACGACGGGACGGTCGGCGCAGCGATCGGAGCAGGAGTAGGGCGTGCGTTGAGGACAAAAGTCGACGTCCGCGCGCTCGCGAAGCTTCTTGGCGCCGCCGGTGCCGAAGACGTGCGCATTTCGACCGACGCCGGCGGCTACGTCTGCGAACGCACCTACCACGCGCTGCTCACCGCCGGCGAGAAGCACGGAATCCCAGCCGCGTTCCTGCACATCCCGCCCGCCGCATTCATGCGCTCGACGACCCAAACCCGCCTGATCCGCGCGCTGCTCGAAGCATGGTCCGCCGCGAACGCCAACGCATGACCCGACCCACGCCGAAATCGACCCGCCCGCTTTTCTTCTCCTTCCGCCTCTCCCTTGAACTCGCGGCCCTCGTCGGCCGCTTTGGGCCGGCGAGGGCCGCGAGTCCGCCGCGTTGCGCGGCGTGATGTGACTCGGCGAATTTCAGCGTCGCAGCGCACGACCGATCGCGCTGCCGCGGGCGACTTCGCGTCCGCGAGGGCGCAAAGCCGCCCTCGCGGACGCGAAGTTTAAGGAAGACGCAGAGCGGAGCAGGAGAAGCAGAAACAGCGATAGCAGCACAACGCGATGGTGGACCGCTGCCGTAGTCGGCGCTCTAAAGGGAGCGCCCTTCGCGCACGCTCACATCGCTGGAGCACTACTCGAGTTCGATGCGCGGCCGCAGCTCCGCGTTGCTCGGGCTCGATGTCGCAAACGCTCTGAATTCGTCGACGAACGCGTGCACATCAAGCCCCATGAACGTGCCGCGAGCCTCGCGCGCCACGCGCTCGAGCCTTCCGGTGCCGAGTGCCGCGAGCTTCGCAACACCCGCCGCGCTGTTCATGCGCGCCTTGAGCGCCGCCGCAGTGCACTGGATCAATCCCTGCAGGAACTCCGCCTGCAGCGCGTCGTGCTTCGCCGGATGCCACAAGTTCTCCCACGCCTCGTGCGCCTCCCACAAATAGCCCGCGTTGTAGAGATCGACGCCGAACAGGTACTCGTCGTTGTCGCGCCAACGCTCCGGCTCGAGGTACGTCGACGGCTTCACATGCGCCGGGTCGTAGGAATGCCCGGCCGGATCTTGCGTCGGGTGCGCGTCGCGGCCGGGCGTGTAGGCGTACGAAGGAAACGGACGTTGCGGCGCGTAGCGCGACGCGTCGCTCAAGGCACGATCTCGACGATCAGATTCTCCACGACGAGCTCGCCGTTCTTGACGAACACGCCGACGTTGCCCGTGGCCGGCAGTTCGAGCGGCGCCGTCAGCGGGAACGGACCCTCGGCGCCGACGCTGACCTCGAGTTCGCCGTTCGCAAACACGTGGATCTTGATGTCGAAGGGCTTGTCCATTTCCGGCGGGCTCTTGAGCTTGATCGTCTTCAAGGGCTCGTCGCTCGCGCCGCCCTTGGGACCGACGATGTTGCGGCGCAGCACGAGCAGGCCGTCCTTGTCGAGCGTGATCGACATCCAATCGCCGCGCGCTGTGCCCGAGAACACCAAGCCGTGCTGTTGGCCGATCTTGGCCTTGTCGCCCTTGCGCGTCAGCCGCGCTCGGATCTCGTATTCGCCGGTGACCGGCACCGTCGTGCACACGCGACCGATGCTCGGCCCGCTGGAGATTTCGATGCGTCCGTCGGTGCAGGTGAACGTGTCCTCCTGCGTCTGGAAGATCGTCTTCCAGGCGCCCTTGTCGGCGACGACCTTGTAGATCGCGCCCTTGAGCAGCTGCGCGCTTTGAGCCTTGGTGCGCAGGTCCTTGGCGACGACACCGAGGCTCTTGTCGTCGTCGAGCGCCTTCGCGACGGTGACGGCGAAGGTGTAGCTGCGCAGCAACAGCAGCGGATTCGCGGCGACGTATTCGTCGAGCAGTGCCTTCGCTCGGCCGATGAAGGCCTTGTTGCGCGCCTTGGCGATGCGCCACGCGCCGTTCTTCTGGTCGAGCTTGAGCAGGCGCTTTTCGAGATCGGCGACCTGCGCCGCCGTCGCTTCCCACTTGTGCGCGTCCGCGAGCTCGAGCAACTGCTCCATGATCGGCGCCGCAGACGCGGAACGCCCGAGGCGTTCGAGCACGTCGGACTGCATCATCAGGATGTCGGCGTCGGGTTCCTCGGGATCGTCGACGCGCGTGCGCACGTACTCGATGTGCCCGAGCGCGCGCAGCAGCAGTTCCTGTTCGTCGACCTTGATCTTGCGGTTGGGATCCGCGACGGGCTTCTTGGTCTTCTTGTCGATCGCCTGCGGCGTCGCCGCGTCGAGGTAGCGATGGATTTGCAGCAGGCGCAGCATTTTGCGCTGGTCGCCGAAGTGCTGCGGGTAGATCTCTTCGAGGATCCAGCTGCGCCAGAACTTCTCGAAGTCCTCGAGCGTCGCGTACTTCAGCGGCGTATCGGGCCCGAGGAAGATCTCCTCGAAGGCCCGTTTGGGATTGCCCGGCTTGCGGATGATCTCGTCGCGATAGCGGTTGTAGAGCGGCCGGTAGACGTACTCGAAAGTCTTGGGGTCCTCGTACTGCTGCATGAAGTACACGAGGCCCCAGCCGAAGCAGTAGTACTCGCCGCCGTAGGAGCCGGGCTCGTTGTAGCCGATCACATCCGCCAGTGAGGGCGCGCGGCTCGCCGCCGCCGTGCGCGTCAACGCATCGAATTCCGTCAAGCGCATGCGCGCCGCGTCGGGCCACAGCACGCGTCCGTCGGCCATGGCGATCGTGCCTTCGAAGAAGCTGGCCGTGCCCTCGTTGAGCCACGCGGGAGTGTGCGACCCCTTGGAGAGCATCTCCATGAAGTGGTGGCTCGCCTCGTGGAACATGATGTCGACCATCTGGTCCAACGTGCCGAAGTCGGTGCGCGTGTCGTAGGCGACCAACTGCCACTCGCTCGGGCTCCACCACGCGAGCGGCGCTTTGTCGCGCGGACCGGGCCACACCCGCATCATCGCCTCGCGCGAAGGAAGCACGCGCAGCAGCGCCTTGCGCTCGGTGACCTTCTTCGCATCGCCGTCGAAGTAGACGCGCACGTAGAACTCGAAGATCTCGTCCATCGTGTGGCCGAGCAACTCGGCGACGTCCGGCTCGAGGTTGGCGACGATCACGTAGCGCTTGGTCTCGATCGTCAATTCGTCCCAGCCTTCGTCGGGACGGTTCTTGCCGCCTTGCTCGTCGAGGTTCACGCGCGTCGTCGACGAGCGGATCTTGTCGGCCAGCGCGCTGATCGCGGCGAGTTGCTCTCCGCGCGCCGTGGCTTCGATGCGCTCCAGGATCTCGAGCGCGCGCTCGGGATTGGCGTCGGCGAGCTTGACCGCCGCTTCGTTCATGCCCTTGGCGAGGTCCTTGAACAAGGTCTCGCGCTTGCCGCCCAAGGGATCGCAACCGACCACGCGTTTGCGCAAGCGCGCCGCTTCGCGCTTCATTTCGGCGGCGATGTCGGCCTTGCCGCTGCGCGTCGCGGCCGCCTCGGTGTCGAGCGACACGTTGACGGCGAGGTCGAAGTAGTGCGCCGCTTCGTCGTTGCGCCCGAGGTTCATCAAGCCGACGCCGAACAGCTCGTAGAGCACGGCCAAGTCCGCGCCGCTGGGCACGTTGGACTTGAAGTGCTCCTCGATGAAGCTGACCAGGCTCGGCCAGTCTTTCTTGGCGGCGATTTGGCGCGCGCTCGACACGACGTCGCCGGCGGCACCCGCGTCGAGCGCGAGCACCGCCAGCGCGAGCGCGCCGAGCCCCTGTCTGAGGACGGCGGCGAATTTCATGTGCGGCTCAGTTGTCGGTGACGGTGAGCTTCACGGCGACCGTGCCCGACAGCGACATCTGCTGTTCGAGCGCCATTTCCGTGCCTTGCACGCCGAGCTTCATGGCGATGTCCATGTCCATCTTCATCTTGCCCGACATGTCGATCGAGTGGACGTGACCGGAGGCGAGGTTCCACAGCACGGTGCCTTCGCTCTCACTGCTGAGCGCGACGTCCATCGACTCGATGGTCATGCTCTCGACCTGCTCGGGCAGGTCCTTCAGCTTCGACTGCACGGTCTCGGTCATGTCGTTGCTGCTGGCGATCTTGACCGTGAGGTGGATCACGCCGTACTTGCCGCCGTCGATCTCTTGGATGCCCTTGTATTCAGCCGTGGCTTTGCCTTCGAGCAGATCGCCGACCATCTCCGACAGGTCGCCCATGTCGTCCATGCCGGGCATCATCTCCTCGCCGCTTTCGCCCGACGACGTCGGCTTGAGCTTGAGGTTGCCGCCCGGCATCAGCAGCCAGCGCAGCGACTTGACGTCGATCTCCCAAGTGTCGCCCTCGGCGACTTCCTTGCCCGGCAGCACGCCGCGCACGTCCATGTCCTCGTCGAGGTTCTCGAGCAACGCGATGTCGGCGTCGCTCTCGTGGAACGACAGGTCGTACTTCTGCTCCTCCTCGTTCCACAGGAACTTGACCGTCTTGCCTTGCAGCTCGGATTCCGCCGCGACGGTGCGCTCTTTGTCGCCCTCGGGCATGTTGGCGATCTTCATCGAGAAGGAGCCGCTCGAGCCGAGCTTGTCGTAGCTGCGCAGCATTTCCTTGGGCGCGCCCTCACGCAGCGCGACGAACTTGTCCGTCACGCCGACTTCGGTCTCGTTGGTCATCTCCATGTCCATCTGGATTTGGATGGGCATCGGCTTGCCGTTCATCGTCATCTGCATGTCCTCGAGCGACATGTCCGACTTGACCGACCAGAGGCGGCTGATGCTGCTGCCGGCGCTCGGGTGAAAGGCGACCTTGTCCGCGGGCGCGAGCGTCGCGCACAACACAGGCAGGGCCAAGGTGGACAGACACAGGGTGCGGATCGAATTCATGTTCACTGGGCTCGCGGGTTGTTCGCGGATGGGTGGAGTGAGGGTGCGCGGGATGGTCGGTGGGCGTGCCGGATGGAATCAGCCGGGGCGCAGGGTCGCGGTTTCAACAAGTTCCGGTCCACCCGCGTCCAGGACACCGTTCCACCCCGTGGTGCGGATCGAGCGCGGCAGGTTCGGCGCCGGACGGCGGTTTGTGCTCCGCCGCAGCGCGCCAAGGTGTACCCGACATGCCGCGCCGACCGCAAGCGCGCGGCGCTCGGGGCGAAGATCCACACACCGTGGCGAGCGAACGAGCGTGGTCGCGGAGTGACGTCGGACAGATCATCGCGCTACTAGCGGCCGGGCGGTGCGGCTCGAGCTATGCCCCTCGGCCCACGAGAGCCCTCGGGTCGCGCCGCCCTCTACAGGCCGAAATCGACGCTCACGCCGTCGGAGAGCCCGACCGTGTACAGGTCCGGCGGGTCGCGGAACCACCATTGGTAGCAGCGTTGCGTCCCGGCCATCGCCGGCGTGACCTGCACCGCGATCTGTGCAAAACCGACAGCGTCGGTCATCACGGCGCCGCTGCGGTTCACGGGCGATTGCACGCAGCGGTAGCCGCCGTAGAAGGGCAGCGCCGCCGGCGTCGTGCCCCAGAAGCAGATCGACTGCTTGGTCGGCATCGCGTTGCTCAGCGTGATGCTGAAATTGTTCGTGAAGACCGTGGGGATGCCGCGCGAGCCCGCGCTCGGAATCGTCAAGTTCGAGGTCGGCTTCGCTGCGCAGAAATTCGTCGGGTGCGCGACGGAATGCCCGCAGGCGCCGAGAGTGAACACGCTGAAGTCGTCGAGGTTCCAACCGCCGAGTTCGAGCGCGGCGTCGGAGCGCATCGCGAACTCGACGACGACGTTCGGGTTGTTCGCGGCGAGCGCGCTGATGTCGAGATCGAAGGGGACCCACGTGCGGTCGACGAAATCGACGCTGCTCGGGTTCTGCCACACGACGACGCCGTTGACGGAAATGAGCGCTTGGTCGTTGCTGCCGCGCTCGATCGTCAACCAGCGTCGGAAGCGCAAGCGCACGTCGCTCATCGTCGAACAATCG
>CAYHRR010000038.1:6923-9391 GCA_964358875.1 uncultured Planctomycetaceae bacterium
AATCGATCGGCGGCGAGCGCAACCAGACGTGGATGTTGGAGCTGTAGGAACCGTTGAAGGCGCCGATGCCCAGGTCGACGCCCCAGGCGTTGTTGCCTGAAGTCGTTCCGTAGGGATCGCCCGCGTCACCCGCCGGCGCCGCGAGTTGCCACTCGTCGAGGTTGCTCGACGTGTCGCCGAAAATGCCGTGCGTCCAGAAGTTCGCGCCCTGCTCGAAATCCGTCGTGTAGGCGGGGAAGCGCCAACCGACGAGGAAGTCGAGCATGCCGTTGGGCGCGTCGCTCGGGTAGACACCGGAGGCGCCCATGGTGTTGAGCGCGGTGAGGTAGTAGTCGACGTCCGTTCCGCAGTTCTGCGCGGGGATCGAAGCGCTCCAGTGCGCGCCGCCGGTGTTGAGCAGCGCCGTCGTTTGCCAGGCTCCGCCGTTCGAGCGGTAGTGCAGCGTCGCCGTCACGACCGGTGACTGGACCGGCGCCGCGATGTCGGCGCCGACGATGTAGGGCCCCAGCGTGTCTTCCGTGTCGGCGAGGCGCGTGACGTTGGTGAAGCTCAGCGCTGCGAGCGTGTAGCCCGGGAAACCTTGGGCGCGGAAGCCGCTGTCGAGGGCCGCGAAGTGCGGCGTTCCGTTGGAGATGTCGCCGTCGTCGTCGTCGAGCATCAGCCAGTGCGTTTCGATGATCGTGCGGATCTGTGCGTCGTTGAACGCGTTGAACCAACCGTTGAACAGCGTGTCGGCGGCGAGGCTGCCGGCGCTCGTCCCCAAGGAGTTCTCGAGGTTCGTGCGCACCTTCCACAGCGCGCCCATCAACACTTCGCCGTCGGCGTGAACTTCGCCGTAGCAGCCGCCGTTGGCGTCGCCGCAAAACGCGCGCGTGTTGTTGCCTGAACGGATGCCCCAACCCGAAGTGCCGAACCACTCACCGACCTCGGGATCGTCGACCGCGTACATGGACCAAGCGTCGGCAGCGCCCTCGCCGAAACCGTCGGCGCCGTTGCCGCTGCTGTAGCGCGAGTTGAGCCAGTGACCCATCTCGTGCAGCACGATGGTCGAGTAGCCGGTGTTGTTGCAGCCGCCGCCTTGCACGAAGAAGTTGACCGACGAGCCCGCGAAGTAAGCGTTGCAGGTCTGGTTGAGGTTGACGTTGGCCAGCGCTCGGAAATCCGCGTGGCCGTCCGAAGCATTCACGCCGCGCACGTAGTCGCGCAGCTTGTTGATCCACACGAACACGTTCGCTTCGGCCGTCGTGTTGGCCGAGGCGCTCGGATTCATCAGCACGACGTTGCCGCTCGCCGCCGTCAGGTTCTGCGTCAGCGAGTAGTTCGTCTGGGCTTGGTCCTGAACCAGGCAATTCGTCCCGTCGTAGGCGACGGTCACGCTCAACGGCGCGCTCGCTCCGGGGATCGTGAAATTGCCGGCTGCATCGGCGAGCACGTTGCCCGCCGAACTGCTCACGGTGACGCGTTGCATGACCTGCTGCGTCTCGGGATTCGAGGCCATGTCGGGCAGCAATCCGGGCGACGCCAGCGTGCGCACGCTGCCTGAGACGTCGCGGTGGATCGCATCGAGTCGCTCGATCAACGCGCCGCTCTCCGCGTCGATTCGGTACTCGAAACCTGCAGCGTCGCCCTGTTCTTCGCGGCGCACTTCGACGCGCCACACGAGCTGAGGGACGCGCCGTTTGAGGAAGAGCACCTGCGCGACGGCCAGCCGCGGCGTGTCGACGGAGGTCGCGCTCGAAGCTGTGTCGGAGGCGAAGAGCCTCAGCGCGCGCTCGGCCGCATCGGTCGCCGAAAGGCGCGGTGTCGTCGTCGTGCGCGCGACACCCGCGAGCGCGGTCGAGTCGACGCCGAGCAACCCGCCCTGAGCGTCGAACAGCACGTTGACGAATCCGTCGATCACCGGAACGCCGTCGAATTCTTGGCGCAGCTCGACGCTGAACTTGTCGGAGCTACCGACGGCGGCGAGCGGCAGGAAGGTCGTCTCGGCCTCGGCGAGCGTCGCGGACTCGACGCCGTGCAACGCAAGCGTCGCCTCGACCTGAGCGCGCGCCAGCCGCGCGAAATCCGCCTCTGCGTGCGGTGCGAAATCCGCAGCGCGGTACCCGCCGAACAAGGTGCGCGCGTGCTGCGTCTCTGGATCAAGCGCGATCTGCCAGGTCGCGCCGTGCTGCGTCCGCCACACCTCGAGCGCGCGACCGACGTCGGCACTTTCGGCGGATTGAAACGGCTGCGGCGTTGCAAGCGCGAAGGCTGTGAGGAGTAGGGCGGCAGCAGACGTCGAGAGGGTGCTTTGCGTCATGGATCGTCAGGGCTCGTGCCGGGACATGGACGTAGGCGCGTCCCGAATGTGTTCCGCACATTACTTCGATGCACGCGATCTCAGGTCCGCGGGCGGGCTCGAAACAAGAGCGCGGCCCCCCCCCCACCCGCGGTAGCCCCCCCCCCAGCAAAATAAGCCCCCGGGGGGG
>CAYHRR010000038.1:9401-14457 GCA_964358875.1 uncultured Planctomycetaceae bacterium
TTAATTCGATGCACGCTATCTCTGGTCCGGGGGGGGGCTCTAAACAAGCGCGGGGCCTAACGCCTCGCGGCGTTGGGCCGCGCGCAGTCCATGTCGGCCCGTGGTGGGCCGCTCACGCTAGTTGCAGAAGGTCGCCGAGAGGCCGTCCGACAAGCCGATGGTGAAGGGATCCGGCGGATCGCGGAACCACCACTGGTACTTGCGCACCGAGCCCACCATCGAGACGTCGACCGGCACCGCGAAGGTCGCGTGACCCAAGGCGTTCGTCGTCGTCGCGGGCGTGCGGTTCAACGGCTGCGCAGCGCACAGCGTGCCGCCCTTGAACGGCGTGTTGTTGGCGGCGCTGCTCCAGAAGCACACCGACTGTGCGTTCGGCATGGCGTCGTCGAGGGTCAC
This sequence comes from uncultured Planctomycetaceae bacterium, assembly GCA_964358875.1. Lineage (GTDB taxonomy): Bacteria > Planctomycetota > UBA1135 > UBA1135 > CAYHRR01. Next base: position 9,798 of record CAYHRR010000038.1, read on the forward strand.
GACGAAGTTGTTCGCCGTCACCGTGGCGAGGCCGGTCGAACCGATCGCCGGAATCGTCAGGTTCGAGGTGAGCTTGGCGACGCAATAGGTGCTCGCCGCCGGGCAGATCGGAGCGCACGCACCTTGGTAGGAAACCTCGACGTCGTCGATGTTCCAACCGCAGTACTGCAGGCCGGCGTCGGTCTGCATGCTGAACTCGATCTGCACGCTCGGGTTGTTGTCGGCGATCGCCGAGATGTTGAGGTCCACCGCGTTCCAGCTCGTGTCGAGCAGGTCGGCGGCGGAGCTGTTCTCCCAGACCTGCGTGCCGTTGATGCGCACGCGGGCGTGGTCATAGACCGAGTTCTCGACCTGCAACCAGCGCTTGAACTTCAAGTGCACGCCGACGCTGCCCGAGCAGTTGATCGTCGGAGAACGCAGCCAGTTGTTGGTGTTGGCGCCGTAGGCACCGTTCCAGCCGGTCGGTCCGAGGTCGTTGCCCCAGATGTTCGTGCCCGATGCGGCGACGGTCGGATCGCCGACCTTGCCGTAGGAGGTGTTGACCGGGAACTGGCTCGAAATCTGCCAGTCGTCCTGACCCGACACCAAGCCGTGCGTCCAACCGGCGACGCCGCTCTCGAAGTTCTGCGCGTACAGCACGGTCGTGTTGCCGACCGTGAAGTTGAGCGCCGATGCAGGCGCGCCGTCCGGATACACGTTCGTGCCGGCCGCGCTGTTCGTGCCCGTCAGGTAGTAGTCGACGCTGGTCGGACAGGGCTGTCCGGGGATCGAAGCCGTGTAGCTGGTACCGCTCACGAACGTCATCGGAACCGTGGCGTAGGCGCCGCCGTTGATGCGGTACTTGAGCGAGACCGTGGTCAACGGGGGATTGGACACCGCGACGACGTTGGCGTTGACGACGTAAGGCCCGTACTGGTCCTGCGTGCTCGGCAACTGCGTCACGTTCGAGAAGGTGACGAAGGACAGCGGAATGGCGGGGAAGCCCTGGTCGCGGAAGCCGCCTTCGATGTCTGCGTAGTGCGGCGTGCCGTTGCCGATGTTGCCGTCGTTGTCGTCGAGCGTCAGCCAGTGCGTCTCGACGATCGTCTTGATCTGGCCGTCGTTGTAGGCGTTCATCCAGCTGAAGAAGAGCGTGTTGGCCGCTGCTCCGCCCGCCGCGACGCCGAGCGATGTCTTGAGGCGCGCGCGCACCTTCCACATCGCGCCCATCAGCACTTCGCCGTCGTTGTGCACCTCTCCATAGCAACCGGGGTTCGCGTCGCCGCAGAACATGCGCGTGTTGAGGCCGGTGCGGATGTAGCTGCCGGAGCCCTGGAAGTCGCGGCCGAGGACCGGGTCGTCGAAGAAGTAGTTCGCGAACACGTCGGCATTGCCTTCACCGAAGCCGTCCGAACCGTTGCCGCTGCCGTACTTGACGTTCATCCAGTGGCCCATTTCGTGCGAGACCACGTCGCCGTAGCTCGTGTTCACGCAGCCGCCGCCCGCCTGGTAGAAGTTGACCGAAGTGCCGTTGTAGTAGGCATTGCAGGTCGAGGCGATGTTGACGTTCGCCGTGGCGAGGAAGTCGTGCAGCGCGTCCGCCGGGACCACCGCGCGCGTCCAGTCGCGCTGCGCGTTGATTTGGAGGAACGCGTTGGCTTGCGCCGTCACGAGCGCCGTCGAGGGCGAGTTCAGCAGCACGTTGTTGCCGCTGGCGCCGGTCAGGCTCGGCGCGAGCGTGTAGGCCGCGCCCGCCGAGTTGACGACCGTCGCCCAGGGGCCGACGAACTTGAAGGTCGCGGTCAACGGCGCGGTGGCGCCGACGATGTTGAAGTTGCCGTTGAGGTCGGTCGTCGCGTTGCCCGAACCGCTGGTGACGACCATGTCCGTCAGGTTCGTCTGCACGAGCGGCCAGGCGGCCGTGTCGGGCTTGTTCGTCTGGCAGGTGATCGACTTCACGTTGCCGGAGACGTCGTGGTGGATCGCGTTTTCCTTGGCCGCGATGCGACCGGTGCGCGCGTCGACGCGGTACTCGTAGCCCTCGGCGTCGCCGCTCTGCGGCTCGAACAGCACGCGCATGCGCCAAACGAGTGTCGGCTGCTTGAACTTGCCGTTGAGCACGCCGTCGATCGCCAGGCCGAGGTTTTCGGCCGAGGTCGGGGCAAAGCCCGTGTCGGCGACGAATTGCTTGAGCGCGATGTCATAGGCGCGCGCGTCGTCGATCGAAGGCGACGTCGACAGCGACTGGGCTTCGGGCAAGGCGGTCGAGTCGACCGACAACAGGCGACCCTGCATGTCGAACAGCGCCGACACGAAGCCTTGGATCACCGGCACGCCGCGCACTTCCTGGCGGAACTGCACGGTCATCTTGTCCGTGGTCCCGGCGTTGCCGAGCGGCAGGAACACGACCGAGTCGGGAACGAGCGTCGAGGGCGCGATGCGGTGCATCCCGGCGCTGTTCGCGACGGCTTGGTAGGCCAAGTTCGTCCACTGCTGGTCTTCGGTCGGCACGAACGGCGCGGAGGCCGAACCGCCGTAGAGGAAGCGCCCGTTCATCGTTTCCTTCTCGAACTTGAGCTGCCACGCGGCGCCGTTTTCAGCGCGCCATTGGTCGAGAGAGCTCATCACCTCGGCGTAGCTCGGTGTCGCCGCGGGCGACTCGAACGCTTCGTTCGTAGGCTCCTGAGCGCGCACCACCGCTACGGCGGCCAGCGCGGCCCAGAGGCCGAAGATCGTCTGTTTCATGGGGATCCTGAGTTGACTGGAGAGAGAGAGTGAGAGGGGAACGTGACCTGATGCGTCGAGGTCGGAACGGACAGCGATGCTGGCATGTCCCTGCCGACCCCGACGCACGATCCGTCGTCGACGGAATCCAGCAGGAGAAGACGCAAGTCGGACCCCTGCCGGTTCCCTGAATCACGGCGCCGTCGAATTATGCCACTGCCGCGCAAGTTGGGTCGGCGACGGTGACTTCGAAGGGAAACGGCGACGCGCAGCGGATGCCGCGACGTGCGAGCAACGAGCCCGGGCGCAACAGCGCCGGAACTACCTCGCGCTCGGCAAAAGTTTCAGACGACGATCAGCGTCAACAGGATCGCGACGATCAAAGCGACGGTCAGCGAAACGACGACGTGGGCAGAAGCGCGGGTGCGGATCGAGGTGTCGGTCCTCATGGGAGCCAACTCCGTCGGCGGGGGCCAAGGGGCAGGTCAGGGTGCTGGTTCCAAGGATTACCACCGCTTCGCAAGGTTGTGAAAGTCCGTTTGGAATCTCCTGTGAAGTGCGCGAACTTCCGCCGCTGCGTTTCGGCACCGCGCGGATTTTCACAGAACACGGCCGCGTCGCCTCGCGTCCCACACACCGCGAGTCCCTCGGCCGGTTTCGTGACGTGCATGGCACGACGCGACCTCAGGACGGTCCGAGGCGGCACGCGTGCACCGGCCGAGGCTCCGTAGCCTCGGCCGGTGTCGTCGTACCAGCGCGCGCTCGCATTCACCGGCAGGGTTGCATAGACCGTTGCGCTTCCCGTTCCGCCCAACGAAGTGTTGCCGTACCCATGTCGCCGTCACCGACCGATTTCGATTTCGCCGTACCCCCGGACGACGCCCGTTGCGGCACCAAGATCGTCGCCACGATCGGTCCGGCCTCCGAGGACCGGATCATCGCCCTGATCGATGCCGGCATGTCGGTCGCGCGCATCAACTTCAGCCACGGCGTCGACGAGGATCACCGCCGGCGCGTGCAGAAGGTGCGCACCGCCGCGCGCTTGCGCGGAGTCGCGGTCGGCATCCTGGCCGACATCCAAGGGCCGAAGCTGCGTTTGGGGACCTTGGCGAGCGGCGAACTGCGCCTTCAAAAGGGCCAGGACGTGCGCCTGATCGAGGGTGAGAGCTCCGCCGACCCCGACGTGATTCCGTTCAACTTCCAGGGCTTCGACGGCTCGCTCAAGCTCGGCGATCGCGTGTTGCTCGCCGATGCCGCGGTTGAACTCGTCACGCACTCGATCGACGGCGGCCGCGTCGTCGGGCGCGTGCGTCGCGCCGGCACGATCAACGACCGCAAGGGCGTGCACCTGCCGGACTCGTACCTGTCCTTCGAGTTGCCGACGCAGCAAGACCGCGTCCACATTTCGCTGGCCCAGGAACTCGGCATCGACTTCCTCGGCGTGTCCTTCGTTTCGCGCGGCGAGGACCTCGTGCGCATCCGCGAACTCGCGCCGAAGATGCGGCTGGTGGCCAAGATCGAGCGGCGCACGGCCTTGACCAACCTCAAGGGCATTCTCGAGGTCACCGACGGTGTGATGGTCGCGCGCGGGGACCTCGGCGTCGAAACGCAGCTCGAGCACCTGCCGCTGATCCAAAAGACGCTGATCCAGGAGTCGCTCAAGGCCGGGCGCTTCGTGATCACCGCCACCGAGATGCTCGAGTCGATGGTCCATGCCTCGCGCCCGACGCGCGCCGAGGTCACCGACGTCGCCAACGCCGTGCTCGACGGTTCGGACGCGGTGATGCTCTCCGCCGAGACCGCCGTCGGCGATTACCCGGTCGACGCGGTCGCGACCATGGCGCGCATCGCGCGCGCGGTCGAGTCGTCGCACCGCTACCACGATTTGCCGCGCGTTTCGTTCCGCCAGAACGAGCCGACCTTCTCGAACGCGACGGCGCTCGCTGCGGCCCAGGCG
>CAYHRR010000039.1:0-14356 GCA_964358875.1 uncultured Planctomycetaceae bacterium
GCGGCGTCGGAGCAGCCGTCGCCGCTGAACTCGCCGGCGCAGGCACGGCCGAACGGCGCGACCGTCGAGGTCTGCGGCGTCCAGACTTCGCTCAGTTTCAGGCCTGCGTAGTCGTGCAACGACTGCGCGGAAGCGAGGCCGGTCAGCATTGAAAAGGACACCAGGACGGCATTGCGGGCGTTCATGTTGAGCTCCTGAGGTGGGCGTGCGCGCCGCGCGGTTCAGCCGCAAATCACGGCCGAAACTCGCCGGCGCAGGGGACGGTTGCTGTGTAGGTGTCGCTCCTCGCCTCGGCAGTCGCAGAGAAATCGCATTTGTGCGCACAAGGCCTCGGCGACGCACACAAGTCCTTGCAGGCGCTACGCCTGCGGCGCGCAATTTCCGCCGCGCGCACCAACTCGCCGGAATGCAGCGCGTAAAGACGAGGCCGCGCCGCACTTGCATGGCGCAACGCGTCGCCGCACGCTTCCGCACTCGCGCCCCATGCAAACTCAAAGCCCGACTCTGCGTTCGAAGCTGTCCCCGTGGACCGTCCGCCTCGCCGCCGCTTGGATCCTCGGCGTCAGCTGGATCAAGATGGAGCACGGCAACCCGGGCGGGATTCCGCTGATCGTGCGCGAGTTCGCGCTCAATCCCTTCAACGAGGAAGTGACCTTCCTGGTCACGCTTTCGATCGAGCTGTCGTTTGCTCTCGTCGCGCTCGTGTTCCCGCGTTGGGGTTGGGCCCTGATCACCGCCTTGATGAGCGTGTTCGTCGCGGTGCTCAGCAAGCTCGCCGCCGATGGAGCGCTGAGCTGCGGATGTTTCGGGAATGCGTTCTCAATGCCACCGCTGGGCATGCTCGCGGTCGATGCGAGTTTGCTCGCGGCGATGCTCGCCACGCGACCCTGGCAAATGCCCAAGCGCTCCGTGCCTTGGATCGTGCTGGCAGCGGCCGCGGCGGTGGGCACGATCACGCCTTGGGTGCGCGTCGAGCGTCAGCCGGTGTTCGTGATTCCCGGCGAGCCCGTCGTCCACAAGGTCGAGCCGCCGAGCACCGGCCCGCTCGTCGCTCCCGGCACGACAGCCCCGAGCGCGACGAAGCCGGTGGCGCCGCCGCCGGTGGTCCAGGGCGCCAAGCCCCCCACGCCCAAAGTCGAGCCGCCGCGCTTGAACGCCGAGGGCGGCAACCTCGAAGTGACCGCGACGACGGTGGAGAACTGGCGTTTGCCCGAGCGCCTGCCGAAGTGGGCGCGCTTGCGTCCGCCGGAATGGATCGGCAAGTCGATCCACGCGACGGACCTCGCCATTTGGCTCAACACGCGCCAGTACCCGACGGATGCGACGTGGATCCTGTACCTGGAGACGTGCACGCACTGCCGCGACTACCTCGACGAACTCGCGACGAACTTCGACAACGACCCGAAGATCTACGTGTACGTGTGCCTGGCGCAACCGGGCGACGACGAGGCGAGCATCATCGTGAGGCGGCCTCCGGGCGAGATCGCCAAGCTGCCGGCGGAGATCACCTGGGTCGTCGGCCCCAAGTCGCCGCCGTGGGAACTCGTGCTCGAGGACGGCGTGGTCAAGGCGGCCGTGAGCCACGGCGAGTGAACGTGCGGACCGACGCGACGACGCGTGCGAAACTCGCAGCGCTCAGCGTGCGGCTCGCCGCGTTGTGGGTGCTCGCCGTCAGCGCGATCAAACTCTTTAAGGGTTCGCCGAACAGCTTGCCGGTGTTTTTTCGCGACGGCTTCTTGGGGCCTGACCTCAACTTCCGCTGTTCGATCGCCGTCGAGCTCGCGGTCGTCGCGCTCGCGTTATTGCGACCACGCTGGGGCTTCATCGGGTTGAGCACGCTCTTCTCGGTGTTCATCGTCGTGCTCGTGTACTTGGTCGCGATCGGCGCGGAATCGTGCGGCTGTTTCGGCGGCGCGCTGCAGTTCCCGCCGCTCGCGATGCTCGCCGTCGACGGCGCGCTGTTCGCGTTCATGCTGGTCGCGCGGCCGTGGAGTTCGTTGGCGCCACGACCTGCGCCGAAGCTCGCGCTCGTCGCAGCGATCGCCGTCGCGCTCGCCGCGCCGTGGATCGTCGTGCGCGGCGCCGCTCCGCCGCTACCCGACGCCGCCTGGCACGCGCCGACTGTGCTGCCGCGCTACGCCGAACTCTCGCCCGAGACTTGGGTCGGCGCGTCGATCCACACGAGCGAACTGGCGCCGTGGATCGACACGCGCGCGCTGCCCGGCGACGCGACCTGGATCCTCTATCGCATCGACTGCGACCACTGCCGTGACACCTTGCGCCGGCTCGCGAGTGAGTTCGCGAGCGATCCAAAGGTCTATGTCCTGATCGACATGGCCTCGCCGGGCGACGACGAGCGACGCGTGGTCGACACGCTTCCTCCAGGCGAGGCGCATTCGTTGACGGAATCCGTCGACTGGGTGATCACACCGCCGTGGATCTTGCGTCTCGAGGACGGCGTCGTCGTCGCCGCGGAGCACCCGCAATGAGTCACTTCACCGCGACGAGGTAGGCGAGCCACGACGCACAGTTCTCGCCGCGGATACCGCGCCGGTAAATGCCGTCGCCCTCACCGTCCTCACCCTCGCCTTCGAAGTACGAGTCCACGCGCGCGAAACCGGCCTCGCGCAACACGTCGCGCAACTCGGTCAAGCTCCAAAAGCGCCAGTCGTAGGTGAAGGCCTTGAGTTCGGTCTTGTCGGGAAAGCGAAAACGGATGTGGCACAGGAACTCGCCGGTACCGGGCCAGAAGCGCGCTTGATCCCAAATGTAGGTGAAGCCGCCGCAGCGCCGCCGGTCCTCGAGCTCCATGGTGGCATCGGAGCCGCCGTAGAGATCGATGATGAACAGCCCCTCGTCACCGAGCGAGTCGTGCGCGGCGCGAAAATAGGCGAGCAAGTCCGCGCGCTCCTTGAAGACCCAGTAGGAGAAATTGAAGGCGATGCGCACGTCCGGCGCGCGGCGCCCGTGCTCGCGGACGTCCTTGAGATGGAAATTGAAGCGTTCGGCGTCAGCCGCTCGGCCGTGGCGATCGACGCCGAAGTTGTGAGCCAGGCCCCAGGCGACGGGCTCGAAGTCGATGTCGAAACCCTCGGCGGTACGCGCGGCCCCGCGCCGCAACCACTCGGCCGAGATCAACGCCGTCCCGCAGAAATCCTCGCGCAAGTGCAACGCTGTGCGCGCGTACTCGCGACGAAACACACGTTCACAGAAAGCGCAATCGAGGTCGGGCGCTTGGACGGCCTTCTGATAAAGCACGTGCTTGTCGGCGCTCGCAGCGGTGTAGCGATGCTTCGGCTTGCGCTGCGGCCGAGCGCCGGTGCCGGCCTTTTTCGCGCGAGTTTTCGGCCTCGACGTACGGGCCTTGGCTGTGCGCGCGGATTGGAGTTGCTGAGCGGCTTTGGGCATGTCGAGGCACGAATTCGCCGGGGGAATCGCGAATCGTAGCGTCGCAGCATGCGGCGCAGAGGTGCGAGCATCGACGGAAGCAATAGCTCGCGTCGACGAGCAAACCACGTCGGTCTCAGGTCGTTCTTAGCGCTGCGCTGTCGACGCTACGCGATTGGAGCTGCGCGGCTAGAGCACAGTCGCGGCCCCGTTCGAGTTCGAAGGGGCTGCGGCGCCGACTACGCGACCGCTTCGCGCAGTGCGCGCAGCACGAGCTCATTTGTCTTGGGATCCGAAACGATCAAGCGCACGGCGCCTTCGATGTGGCGCGGCACACTGACGAGTCCGGGAACCAAGCGGCGCGTCATTTTGCGCGCGACGTCATTGGGTCGTTGAACCCGGAGCAGAATCCAATCGCCGATCGAGGGCATCGGCTGGACACCGGGGATCGTGGACAGGCGCGAGTAGAAGCGGTCCTTTTCGTCGATCACGGTCGTTTCCTTGGTGCGGCGAAGCCGACGCTGGAACTTTGCGGGCGATGAAGAGTCGACCCCTCGGTGGCGCGCACCGGACCTCGGCGCGCGGCCAGGGTCGGGCAGACGGTTGCGCACATTACGTGGTGGTGCAATTCGCTACAAGCACCATTTGTCGTGGGACTGCAAAGTTCTCCACAATCGACAACCAATCGACGGCTCGAGCTGCGTGAGCAACGCAGCTCGCCGGCGCTCATCACCGACAACGCGCAGCGCGCGCTTGCGATTCGACCCAGCGGGTCGAACACTCCGCGCGCCATGTTCGAGCACATCGCCGTCCCCAGTCTCACCCAGGGTCTGACGGTCGAAGTGCCGTGTTCGACGTCGAATCTCGGTCCAGGTTTCGACTTGGCCGGGCTCGCGCTGAGTCTGCATTTGCGGGTCGAGGTCCGGCGTGCGCCGAGCGGCCATGGACTGTGTTTGTCGTTGGGAAAGGGCACGCGCGCTTGGCCGAGCGGACCCGACAATTTGCTGCTCCGCGGGTTTCAGCGCGCGTGGCTCGAAGGCGGCGGAGCCCAGGCGGATTTCGCATTGGCGGTCGAAAGCGACATTCCGGTCAGTCGGGGTTTGGGTAGTTCGGCTGCGGCGCTCGTCGCCGGATTGCTGCTCGGAGCAACCTGGGCGCCCAAGCCGCTGACGCGCGCGCAACTGCTCGCCTGGGCCTTGGCTCTCGAGGGTCATCCCGACAATGTCACGCCGGCCCTGCTCGGCGGATGTGTGTTGTCCGTGCCGCGCGCGAGCGGTGCGCCATGCGTCGTCCGCCAAGAACTGCACCCTTCGCTGGCCTTCGCCGTCGCCTGGCCCGCAACGCCGCTCGCCACGAGCTTTGCGCGCAGCTTGCTGCCAGCGCAGGTGCCGCTCGCCGACGCCGTCGAGAATCCGCGCCGGCTCGCGCTGCTCCTCGAAGGTCTGCGCAGCGGCGACCCGGAGTTGCTCGAGCTGGGCTCACACGATCGCTTGCACGTCCCCTATCGCTTGCCGCACATCCCCGGCGGCGCTCCGGCGCTCGCGGCGGCGCGCGACGCCGGCGCATGGATCGCGACGATCAGCGGCAGCGGCTCCGCCCTGTTCGCCGTCGCAGCGCACACACGCATCGAAGCGGTCGCCGGCGCTATGCACGCAGAGCTCGAGCGCGCGGCGGCCCCAGCCGTCGCCCACGTTGTCAGCGCTGCGATGCAGGCGCCGTGCCCGCGCTGCGTTCCCTAGCGACCGCGCGGGGCGCGTCAGCGCACGTAGCCGTGTCGGTAGCCGTCGACGAGCGACAGCGTTTCGGCCTGGCACGAACTCGCGGCCGCTGCCTGCGCTGCGCGCCGTGCGCCGGCGACCGAGATCTGCGCAAGCTCGCCCAGGAACTCGCGCAGGTGCTCGGGCTCCACGTTGAAGTCGCGCAATCCCAGACCGATCAAGAACGGCAGGTTCTGCGGCCGCGAAGCGGTCACGCCGAAGATCGACAGGGGCTTTTGAAGTTCGTCGCACACCTCGACCAAGGTGCGCAGGGCGCGCGCGACGCACGGGTGCAGAGTCTCGAAGTAGCCGCGCAGCGCGACGTTTTCGCGGTCAGCGGCGAGCAGATGCTGCGTGAATGCATCGAGGCCGATCGACAGGAAGTCGCACTCGCGCGCGAGATCGCGGACGGCGAGCAAGGCGGCCGGCGTCTCGATGACGACGCCGATCTGAATGCGTTCGAGGAACGGCCGAGCGTGCTTTTTGAGCTCGAGCTTCTCCTCGAACAGGATTTCTTTCACGCGTCGCAGCTCGCCCGTGTCGGTGACAAACGGCAACAACACGCGCGCGCTGCGACGTGCTCCGGCGCCGAGGATGGCCTGCAACTGACGGCGCAATACGACATCGTGCGCGAGCAACGCGCGGACTCCGGCGCGGCCGAGCGCGGGGTTGAGCTCGCGCGCGGAGTGCAGGTAGGCGAGGCCGAGGCTCGAATCGGCGTGCAACAGGCGGAACGTGACGTTGCGGCCCTGCGCCGCGTTGAGCACCGCTTGGTAGTGCTGCTGCAAGGCGTCGTAGGACGGCGCTTCCTTGTCGACGAGGTACAGCAGCTCGGTGCGGTAGAGCCCGATCGCGCCGACGCGCGACGCAACGGCTTGTTCGACCTCCGGCAAGTTCCCGCACGACGCACTGACGCGCACTGCGGTCCCGTCGTGGGTGCGCGCTTCCGCGGCGTTCACGTCGCCGCGGTCGTCGCTCGCCGCCTGCGGCTCGGCGTTCACGTCCTTGTACTGCGCGCGCACGACCTCGTCGGGATTGACGCGCACGACGCCTTCGCTCGCGTCGAGGATCACGAAATCGCCTTCACGAATCGTGTCGAGCAAGCCCGCAATCGCGGTCAGCGTCGGAATGCGCATCGAGCGCGCGAGGATCGCCGCGTGGCTGGTCATCGCCCCGGCCTCGGTCAGGATGCCGAGCACGTGCTCGCCCTGCAGATTGAACATGTCGACGATCGACAGCTCCTTCGCCGCGAGGATGTAGTCCGCGGGCCGCGCCGGCGCGCGCGCGACTTCGGTGCGGCCCAATTCGAGATGGCGCAACACGCGCACGCCGACGTCGCGCAGATCGACCGCGCGCTCGCGCAGCGTCTCGCTCGAAACGAGGCGGAAGATGCGGTCGAAATCCCCGATCACCTTGGCGATCGCGGCTTCGAGGCACAGCTGCTCGTTGAGGATCAGATTCTCGACGTCGGAAATGAACACCGAGTCCTTCAGGTACGCGACGTGCACGTCGAGGATGCGCGCGTCGTCGACCGGCACCTTGCCCGACAACTTGGCCTTGAGCGCGGCGAGCTGCGCGCGCGCGTCGACCAGCGCCTGGTGGAAGCGATTCAGCTCGTCTTCCAGGCGATCGCGCGGCACACGCTCGAGCGGCGCATTGGCCAGGTCGTAGTCCTTGCGGTGAACAGTGCCCAGCGCGAGGCCGGGCGAAACCGCGGTGCCGCGCAACAGCACGCCGCCGACGTTGCGCTCACTCGTTGCACCCGCCTGAGGGGTCGTCGCGGCGTTGCCCGCGGTGTTGGGCGCATCCGTCGGCGCCGCGGCGGGATTCGCACCGGGTAGCGCGCCGTCTTGCTCGGTCTGGGACATGGCGGGCATCGTACTCAGCGTGAGTTTTCAGAAAAGGCCGCAGACGCGCCGCAACGCTCGCACAAGATGTCGCCCCCACTCGGGAACCCCCATGAAGCTCCAAATCCTCCGTGCCCTGTTCACTGCCCCCGCGCTCGCCCTGTTGCTGATCTCCGCGCAAGCGCAACACGCGCCCGCAGCCGCGACGGCGACGGCGACGGAACAGCCTGGTTGGAAGCTCGCGCCGCCCAAGGAACTGTTCGCGATCGAGAAGGTCGTCGACGGCGACACGATCTACATCCGCCGCAACGGCGAAGTGCAGAAGCTGCGCCTGTTGTCGGTCGACACCGAGGAGAAGCTCAGCGTCAACACGCAGGACGCGAGCAAGCCGGGAACCGTGTTCGGCGAGGAATGCGCGCTGTGGGCCGGCGAGTTCTTCAAAGCACTCGCCAAGGACGGTGCTCCGGCGCAGGTCGGGATCGTGTTCCCCAGCGGAGTCGAAGAGCGCGACGTCTACGGGCGGTTGCTGTGCTACGTGATCCTGCCCGACGGTCGCAACTTCGACCTGCTGCTCGTGCAACTGGGCAAGAGCCCGTACTTCAACAAGTACGGCAACGACACGCTGTGCCATGAGGCCTTCGTCGCCGCGCAAAAAGCTGCGCGCGAAGAGCAGCTCGGCATTTGGAATCCCAAGGCGAACGAGCCGAAAACGCCGGGCGCGCCCGCCGCGAAACGGCCCTACGCGACGCTGCTTCCCTGGTGGGACGCGCGCGCGAGCGCGGTCGACGAATGCCGCAAGCGCGTCGCGAGCGACGCCGCGCATGCAGCGAACGCGGAGACGAAGGCCGATCTCGAGCGCGTGCTCGCGACGTCGAAGAAGGGCGAGGACGTCGAGGTCTTCGGCTCGATCGACAGGTTGTTCGACGAGGACGACGGCAGCCTGACCGTGCTGCTGCGCACCGGTTCCAAGGACTCCGCGCTGCGCGTGAAAATTGCCGCAAGTGAGCGCGCGAAATTCGCTGCGCTCGACTTCGCGCACCGCAACGACGAGTTCCGCCAGAACTACCTGTGGGTCAAGGGCCGCATCACGACGGCGACGCGCGGCTTCGAGATGGTGTGCAGCGATCCCAAGGCTTGGCGCACCGCCGGTCCCGAGGTCGCCGCTGCGAACAAGTAGGCGCGCCATGGCCTCGAAAAAACACGGCGCGGCGGCCGAGCGCGGGTCAGCCAAGAAGGTCTATCGCCGCGAGCTCCACGAACTGTGGATCGAGCTCGTCGCGTTGCAAAAGCACGTCATCGACAAGGGCCTGAAGTTGCTCGTGGTCTTCGAAGGCCGCGACGCCGCCGGCAAAGACGGCACGATCAAGACCATCGTGCGCCACCTCAGTCCGCGCGAGACGCGCGTGGTCGCGCTCGGCAAGCCTTCCGATCGCGAGTGCGCGAGCTGGTACTTCCAACGTTGGTCGGCGCACCTGCCCGCGCGCGGCGAAATCGTGCTGCTCAACCGCAGCTGGTACAACCGCGCGGGCGTCGAGAAGGTCATGGGTTTCTGCACCAAGGCCGAGCACGCGGCCTTCCTCGATGAAGCGCCGATCTTCGAGGACATGCTGCGTCGCTCGGGCGTCGTGCTCGTGAAGTACTACCTCGACATCACGCGCAAGGAGCAGCGCGCGCGTCTCGCCGCGCGCCGCAAAGACCCGTTGAGCCAGTGGAAGATTTCGCCGATCGACGCGGCGGCGCTGGCGCACTGGAAGGACTATTCGAAGGCGCGCGACTCGATGTTGAGCGCGACACACACGCCGAACGCGCCGTGGACGATCGTGCACGCCGACGACAAGCGCCTCGCGCGTCTCAACGTGATCCGCGACCTCCTCGCGCGCGTCGACTACCGCGCCGCGCACGAAAAGCGACGCCGCGCCGACCCGCGCATCGTCGAGCGCTTCACGCCCGCCGCGCCGTCACGCCTGGCTCGCTGAATCGCGGCGCGGTTTTTTCGGCTTGGTGGTCGGCACGCTGAACACGCGCTCGCGCAGTTCGACGAGGTCTTGCGGCAGCGGCGCTTCGATCGCGATTGGCGCTCCGCCGTAGGGGTGCGCGAAGTCGAGCTTCCAGGCGTGTAGCGCGACGCGCTGGAAGCGAAACGGGTCCTCCTTGAACTTGCCGTACTTGCGGTCGCCGACGAGCGGCCAACCGGAATGCGCGAAATGCAGGCGAATCTGGTTGTAGCGGCCGGTGATCAACTCGACCTCGACTTCGTTCGCGCCGAGTCCGCGCGCGAGCACGCGATAGCGCGTCAACGACGGCTTGCCGGCGGCGGACACACGCGCTTGCGCGCCGTGCTCCATGATCGGGTACTTGATCTCGCCCTGCGCGACCTTCGGTCCCATCAACGACAAGCCCCAATACAGCTTGCGCAGCGCGCGCTCTCGGAATAGCAGCTCCAATGCGTCGCGCGTCTTCGCGTTGCGCGCGAAGAGCACCGCACCGGAAACCTCTCGGTCAAGGCGGTGCACGGGGAACACCTTGAGCCCCTGCTCCTTCAGCGCATCGAGCAACGTGCGACCTGAAGCTCCCGGCGTCGGAACGGTGAGCAGGCCTGAGGGTTTGTTCGCAACGAGCAGGTGCTCGTCGACATGCAGGATCGGAATCGGTTGGTGGGTCATGCGCTGTTCGCTCGGCGCGCGATTGTAGAATCCCGCGCCCATGCCCTCCCTCTACGCGTTTTCGGCGGTGATGCTCAGTGGATTCTCGATCGCTTGTGTCGCACGCCCGGTCTCGCACGCCGAGGTGAATGCGGCGCCGACGACTCGCGCTGCCGTGCAATCAACGTCCAACGACGCGCTCCAACGCCGGCAACCGGATCCGCAGAGCGCGCGCGCCGACGTCGAGCGCTATCGCAGCGAGGTCGAGGGCCTGATCGTCGACGCGCTCGCGCAGGGCAAGAGCTACGCGTTGCTCGGCGAGTTGTGCGCGGTCGCGCCGCATCGTTTGGCGGGCTCGCCGGGCGCGCAACGCGCGGTCGAATGGGGTTTGGACGCGATGCGGCGGTGCGGGCTCGTCAACGTGCGCGCCGAGCCGATCCGAGTGCCCCACTGGGTGCGCGGTGAGCGCGAGCTGTTGTTCGTGCTCGATGCGCACGGTCTGCCGAGCCGCACGCTGACCATTCGCGCGCTCGGCGGTTCGATCGCGACGCCGCCCGAAGGCCTGACCGCCGAGGTCATCGAGATCGACAGTTGGGACGAGCTCAAGGACCGCGCGGAGCAAGTGCGCGGCAAGATCGTGTTCTTCAACCGGCCCATGGACGTGAGGCAGACCGATTGCTTCGAAGCGTACGGCGGCGCGGTCGATCAGCGCGGCAGCGGCGCGGTCGAGGCCGCCAAGGTCGGCGCGCTCGCGGCGCTCGTGCGTTCGGTGACGATGCGCGACGACGATTTTCCGCACACGGGTTCGCTGCGTTATGCGGCCGATGTCGCGAAGGTGCCCAGCGCCGCGTTGTCGACGCGCGCCGCCAACCAGCTCTCCGCGCAACTCGCGCGAGGCGAGCGCGTCACGCTCAACCTACAGCTCTCCAGCCACACGTTGCCGGACGTGGAATCGTTCAACGTCGTCGGAGAAATCGTCGGCAGCGAGTTGCCGGAAGAAGTGCTCGTCGTCGGCGGCCACCTCGACGCCTGGGATGTCGGGCAAGGCGCGCACGACGACGGTGCCGGTTGCGTGCATGCGCTCGAAGCGGCGCGTTTGATCGTCGCGCGCGGATTGAAACCGCGCCGCACGATCCGCGTGGTGTTGTTCATGAACGAAGAGAACGGGGTGCGCGGCGGAGCGGGCTATTTCGCGGCGCATGCCGACGAAAAGCACGTGCTCGCGCTCGAGAGCGACGCCGGCGGCTTCACGCCGCGCGGCTTCTCGACGGATGCGAATCCGAGCGCCTTCGCGCAACTGAACGAGATCGTTGCGCTGCTCGCGTCGTCGAGCGCCACGGCGCTGATCGAGGGTCACGGCGGCACGGACATCGGAGCGCTCGCCAAGAACGGCGTCGTGTTGATCGGCTTCCGACCGGACGACGAGCGCTACTTCGACTTCCACCACAGCGATCGCGACGTGCTCGAAGCCGTGCATCCGCGCGAGCTGGCGCTCGGCGCGGGCGCGATCGCGGGACTGCTCTACGTCGCAGCTGACATGCCGCACGGCATCGTCGCGAATCCGCCGCCGGCGCTCGCGCCGAAGAGCCACTGAACGAAGTCGCGCGCTACTTCGCGCGCAGCGACGCTTCGCGAACTGCTTTGAACTCGGAGCCGTCGCTCCATGCCGGCCACGGCGTCGAAGCGCGCAACAACTCGAATCCGACCGCGAAGAAGGCGCGCACATCCTCGACCGCGCCCGACAGGTCCCACTCCGCGCGGATCTCGTCCGAGGGCTTGTGGTAATCGTGCGCCGTGTAGCTGTCGCTCATCGCTTGCCCCCATCCCGCCGGCCGATCGACGTAGTCCTTGCCGGCGCTCGCGTTGAGCCCGGGAACGCCGCGCTTGGCGAACTCGAAGTGATCCGAGCGGAAATAGCCGCCCTTTTCGGGCTCTTCGTCGCCCTTGACGACGCGTTGTTGCGTCGTCGCCGCCGTGACGAGCAGTGCGTGCAAATCGGAGTTGCCGAGGCCCGAGCTCTCGATGTCGCGCGTACGTCCCCACACCGCGAGCCCGTCCATGTTGATGCAGGCGAGCGTCTTCGCCAGCGGATAGAGCGGATGCTCGGCGTAGTACTTCGAACCAAGCAGGCCCTTTTCCTCGGCAGTGACGGCGAGAAACAGGACGCTGCGATCGAGCGCGCCGCGACCGACGGACCTAAACGCCTGCGCGACTTCGAGCAGTCCTGCGCAACCTGACGCGTTGTCGAGAGCTCCGTTGAAGATCTGGTCGCCCTCGCGCGCAGCGTCGCGGCCGAGGTGATCCCAGTGCGCGGTGTAGACGACGAGTTCGTCGCGCTTCGCGCCGCCGGGCAAGAGCGCGCACACGTTATGCGAAGCGACGCTGCGGTGTTCGATCGTCATCGAGACGTCGACGCTCGCGGCCTGCATGGCGAGCGGTTTGAAATCGCGTGCGAGGGCCGCCTTCTTCGCTGCGTCGAAATCGAGGCCGCAACCGTTGAACAACTCGCGCGCGACGCCCTCGCGGATCCACGCTTCGACGGCGACGCGACCCTTGTTGCCGTCGGCGCTCTCGATGTCGAAGTTCTCGCGACTCCATGAACCGGAGACCACTTCGTAGGGATAGCCGGCCGGTCCGCTCTCGTGCACGAGGATCGCCATCGCCGCGCCCTTCGCGCTCGCGATCTCGTACTTGTAGGTCCAGCGGCCGTAGTAAGTCATCGCGCGACCACCGAAGAGCGCCGCGTCGAGCTGCGTCGCGTCGTGCTCATCGACCAGCGGCGGATCGTTGACGAGCATCACGATCGCCTTGCCCTTCACGTCGACACCCTTGTAGTCGTCCCAACCGAATTCGGGCGCGACGATGCCGTAGCCGACGAAGACAAGCGGCGTGCTCGCCAACTTCACTTCGGTCAGCGCGCGCCGCGACAGTGCCACGTAGTCGCCGGGAAATGCAAGCGTTTTCGACGCGCCGCCGAAGTTGAGGTTCACGGTCGGCGTCGCCTTGAAACCGACGAGCGGGACCTTCTGCACGTAGGTGCCGTCGGGATTGCCGGGCGCGAGACCGAGCGCGCGGAACTGCTGCGCGAGGTAGGCGACGCTGAGTTCCTCACCATGCGTGCCCGGACCGCGACCTTCGAATTCGTCGCTCGACATCACCGCGATGTGGCGCAGCATCTGCGCCTCGTCGATCGTCGCCGCTGCCGCCGCAGGATCGAGGTGAGCACGCGCCGTGCTCGCGTTCGAGCTGCTCGGCGCACGGCACGCGAGGGACGATCCGAGGAGACATCCGAGGCCTACGACGATGCGGAGCTTCATTCGCGCAGCGTACTGAGCGAACAAGAGTGTCGCCAAGCAAGGCGCTGCTGCCGCGCCGACATCGCGCTCTCGAACAAGCGCGGCACGCACCTCCTGATGCAGAAGCGCCGTCGGCGAAGCGCAGAGCCCGCCGTGACGACGCGAGGCCGGCGCGCACGATCGCGCTGATCGGAGCTTCGTCAACGCTCGACGTGAACACCGAGCCGTCGCTGCGCCGGCGCCGTGAGAGTGCACTCTTGGCTCGTCGAAAATCGGTCATGTAGCCAACCGATCGCGCCTCCGCGCCGAATCGGCTTCGTGTCCCACAGCGGACCGTCCGCCAACTCGGGCGGCCAAACGACGCGATCACGCCACTCCGTGGAATTCACGAAGCGCAGCCGCGCGTCACCCCCGAGCCGTTGCAAGAGCGCGGACCAGAGCGCCTCGTGCCGCTCCGCTGAGGGCGCGATGTCGTACACCGTCAGCTCGAAGATCGCGAAGGGCTCGGCCGCGTAGAACGCGATGAACCAGTCGTCGAGGTACGGTCCTTCGTCCGTCGTCCATTCGCCGACGAGGCGCACCGAGTACAGCGGAACGCGCCAAGCCGTGCCCCTCGTCAGGCCGCGCTGCAGCCCGGGCTCGTACACGAGATCGTCGCCGTCGATCGTGAGCATGACCGTCTCGCGACAGAGTGTATCGCCAACGCGCATCGGTCGGAGTCGCACTCGGCTTCCGCGGCGCCCGATGTTTCTCCGAGATCACCTGCAACCGATCACTGCCGAATCAAGTCCTTGTGGCGAGGACCACGACGGTGTCTCGCAAGCAGGATCGAGTTCGTCAGCACGAGCTGGCGTTCCGCACTTGGGGCGGAGCGCGGCGCGGCGCGGGTCGCAAGCGCAAGGGAACGCGAGCGCGCGTGATTCACGCCGCGCGGCCCGAGGTCCTCGCTCGTCATCCGTTGCACGTCACAGTTCATCTTCGCGACGGGCTTCCGAGCCTGCGATGCCACTCCTCGCGGCGCGCGCTCGAACGAGCCTTTGCGCGTGGTGCCGAGCGCTTCGGACTGAGGCTCGCGCAGTACGCGATCCTGTCGAACCACCTGCACCTGGTCGTCGAGGCGAAGAACCGACGAGCGCTGACGCGCGGGCTGCAAGGACTGCTCGTGCGCGTGGCGCGGGCGCTTAATGCGCTGTGGCGACGCGCCGGCGCGGTGTTCGACGATCGCTATCACGCTCGCGCGCTCGGCTCGCCGCGCGACGTTCGCCGCGCGCTCGTGTACGTGCTGCACAACGCGCGGCACCACGGCTTGCAAATCGACGGCCTCGACGCGTTCACGTCGGGAGCGTGGTTCGACGGCTAGCGGGAGCGCGTCGCGAACGCCGCACGCGCGGCTCCGGTCGTGCAGGCGATGACGTGGCTGCTGCGCG
>CAYHRR010000040.1:0-14198 GCA_964358875.1 uncultured Planctomycetaceae bacterium
GCAACTCGACGCCGAGCAAGGCCACGACCGCGAGCGCCAGCGGAGCGCGCGTGAACATGCTCACGCCGAACAAGAGCCCGGCCGCGAGCGCCGCGCCGAGCGACGCCGTGCGCCGAGCTCGTGCCAATGCGACGACGGCCCACGTGAGCGCCGCGCTCGCGAGCAAGGGCTCCAGCGGCTGCACCGCGAAGACGTACAGGCTTCCGCTGAGCGCGCACAAGATCAGCGCGAGCGGTGCTTCGCGTGTGCAGCCCAACTCGATGCACAGCGCGCGCACCGCGAGCAGTACGGCGCACGAGCAGGCGATGCCGAGCGCACCGACGGTCCACGGTGAATCACCGAAGACACCGAATGCGACTCCGAGCAACCACGGATACAGCGGGCTCTTCGTCTCGAACGCGCCCGTGCTTCCGTGACGCGCCAGCGCCAACATCTCCGCGCCATCGACGATGCCTTCGCCGCCGAAGGGCCCGTGAATCCAAACGCTCAGCGCCCACAGCGCGAGTGCGATGTGCAGAGCAACGACGAGCGCCGTGAAGCGCACGCCGGCAGTCGGCCGTACGGGATCGACCGCAGTTGCCGCTGCTTTCAAGGAACGAGTGCAGCGGCCGCGCCGCCTTGGTTCACCACGCGCAACCGGCGCGGCGACGAATCAGGGGCCCAAGGTCCGAGATCGGCGTCGGCGTGCAACAAGAGCAGGGTCGCGTCGTCGGGCTCGAAGCGCCGCGCGGGCTCGACGCGCTCGCCCGCGTAGCGCGCGCCGCGCGAAATACGGACTTCGTCGATCAGGCCGGCGAAAAACGAGTTGCCCGAGCCGTCGGCGGACACATCGGCGCCGATCAACAGCGGAAGGTCGCGTTGCGTGCGCTGACCTGAGCCCTTGTGCGTCGCGATGCGCACGCCGTCGACGTAAAGCGCCACTTGCTCGCCGTCGAACACGCCCGCCACGTGGTGCCATCGGCCGGGAACGAGCAACGCTGTGTCCGCGACGGCATTGACGTACTTGCCCGCGAGGTGCACGGAGAAACCGGGCTTGCCGTCGTCGACAAACAAGCCGAACTCGCACTGCTCCGTCTTGTTGATGAAGCCGCGGCGCTTGGTGAACTCGCGCGCGCGCAGCCAGCCTTCGACGGTGAACGGACCGTCGGGCAAGGCCAGCGCCGCATGTTCGATGCGCAGACAAGCGTCGATGCCGTCGAGCGCGACCGCGCTCTCCGTCGCGGGCCGCTCCGGCAGCGCGAGCGTGTGCATGTCGAGCGGCAAATCGACGACGACATCCGGCAACGGAATCCGCAGGCTTTCGCCGAGATAATC
Organism: uncultured Planctomycetaceae bacterium; assembly: GCA_964358875.1. Taxonomy (GTDB): domain Bacteria; phylum Planctomycetota; class UBA1135; order UBA1135; genus CAYHRR01. The sequence continues at coordinate 1,315 of CAYHRR010000040.1, forward strand.
AGCGTGCACGCTCAGTTGCGGCGCGTCGAACCAGCGGTCGAGCGGCGCGCCGCCGTGCTCAGCGTGCAGCGTGAACGTGGCGCGTGCACCGGCGGCAACGCGCCGGTGTGCATGCTCGGGCGTGAAGCTCCAACGATGATCGTCGCTGTGACCGGCGAACTCGACTTCGAGCGCACGCTGCGCGGAGTTGGTCACGTGCACCTCGACTTCGCCGCGCCAGCCCTGCGCCGCATCGAAGCTCAGCGCGCTCGTGAAGCTCGGAGCCAAGCCGCGCGCGGCCTGCGCCGTGTCCTCACTGATCGCCCCGGTGATCGCGCGAGCGTCGAAGGCGCTGCCCACCGGAAACGCGGCGACCTCGATCCCGCGTTCGCGCACGGTGACGAGGTGGTACTCGTGCAAATAGCCCGCCTTGGGCACAGCTGCGCTCTGCGCGCCGCCGACGGTCGCGAGCGTGAAGTACTCGATGCCGTCGCGCGCACCGTCGTAGCGCATGTGATGGATGTGGCCCGCGAAGACCGCGCTGACGTTGCCGGCAGCGACGAGAGCCTTGTGCACGCGTTCCCAGTCGTCGCCGTAGCGTTCACCGAGCCAGCGCGGATGGTGCAGGAACACGAACACGTGTTGCGCACCCTTCGCGCGCGCGAGCACGCTTTCGAGCCAAGCGAATTGCTCCGTGCTCATGCGCTGACACTCGGGCTTGCTGAAGCTGTGCTCGTTCGTCGCAGGATCGCCTTCGTCCGAGTCGAGTGCGATGAACCACGAACGCTTGTGGCGGAACGCGTACCACAGCGGCCCGAAGTGTTCTTCGAAGTCGCGCGAGTGCTCGCCCAAGGGCTTCGCGCCCTTGCCGCGCCAGTAGATGTCGTGGTTGCCGACGACCGGAAACCACGGACATTTCAGGCGCGTCATCACGGATTTGTATTCGCCGGCCTGTTCGATCCACTCGGGCGTGTCGTTGTAGCCCTGGACGAGATCGCCGACGGTGATCACGAAATCAGGCGCGATCGTGTTGACCTCGCCGACGGCTTGTCCGAGCACGCCGATGCCGCCGACGGCGCCGTCCGTGCGGTCCCCGAAGATCACGAACGAGAAGGCGTCCTGCTCTTCGGGCAAGGGCAGCACGACGGCGGCGGTACGGCTGGTCACGAAGCGTTGCGCGGAATCGTCCGAACGAAAGGCCGCGAGCGCGAGCAACGACAGCGCAGCACACAACAAAACGGCGCGTTTCATGGCGCGAATCTAGCACTGCGCGCCGGGCAGATCGCGCGGCGTTCAGGTCGAGCAAGATGCGGATCGTCGACGACACTTCGAGCGCGCGCCGCAGTGGCTGTGCACACGCATGCACGCGCGGCGCTCGCTGCGTCGCGCTGAAAAGAGCGTGGCGCCGCGGCGCGACGGCTCGGCTACATTGCGCCGCCCCGAAAGGACCTCCATGCGTTCGATCCCGTGCCTGCTCCGTGGATTCGCCGTGGCCTCGTCGTGCGCGCTCGCGCTTGCACAAGGCGAGGCGAAGGACATCAAGTCGAAGGACCCGCTCAAGCGCGTTGCCGCCGTCGCTGCGCTCGAGGCGCAGGGCGGGCCGGAAGCGGAAAAGGCCTTGGTGAGCGCGCTGCTCGACCGCGACTGGGAAGTCGTCGAGGCCTCGGCGCTCGCTTTGCGAAAGGTCGGTACGAAAATCGCGCTCGCGCAGCTGGTGAAGGTCGCGCTCGACGGGCCTGCGTGGCGCATTCGCCGTGCTGCAGCCCAAGCGCTCGCGCAGATCGACCCCGTGTCGGCGACCGAGGATCTCGCCAAGCAGACCGCAGGCAAGAACGCGTTGCACGCCTGGCTCGCACTCGCGATCGTCGCGCCGAAAGCCAAGGGCGAATCGGCCGACGTGCTCGCGCGCAATCTGCGCAAGGCGCAGAAGTCGAAGGAAACGGCCGAGCAAGTCGCGGGTGCCGGCGGCATCGCGGTGACGACCCAAGAAGTGTTGCTCGAAGCGCTCGACGGATACCTCAGCGGCACCGATATCGCGCTCGCGGCGGCGGCGTTGCGATCAGTGGCGTCCAAGCCTGACGCCGCCGTGCTGCCGCTGCTGCAAAAGGCGCTGTGCGCAGCGAAGCTCGACGACGTGCTCGAACGGCGCTTGATCGCCACAGTCGCGGCGTGCGCTTCGACGCTCGGTTCCGATGCGCTCAAACCGCTCCAAGACGCCGTATGCGGCTCGACGGACGCAAACGTCGCCGCGCGCGGCATGCGTCTCTGCGAAGCGCTCGGCCGTGTCGAAGGTGACTCCGCGGTCGCGCTCGCCGCTTCGGCCGGCGCCGCGCTCGAAAAGGGCCTCGCGCATGCCGATGCCAAGGTGCGCGCCGCCGCCGTGCATGCCGGCGTGCGCGTCAAGAACGCTGCCGTGTTGCTGAAGGCGCGCGACCTTGCCGCGAGCGATCGCGATGCGCACGTGAGGCGCGTCGCGTTGCGCGATCTTTGCGACGCAGTCGAGGTCGGAGCCGACAGCGAGAAAGCCGTCTTCGACCTCGTCGTCGAGCGCTTGAAGGGCGACAGCGACGCGCGCGTGCGCGAGGAAGCCGCGGTCGTCCTCGCGCGCGTGCCGACCGACCTCAGCGCGGTCGCGCTCGCCGCCGCACTCACCGATCGCGAATGGGCCGTCGCGGTGTGCGCCGCTGTTTCGCTCGGAAAAACCACGCGCGAACGCGGTCTCGAAGCGCTGCTCACGATGGCCAAGGACGCGGATTGGAAGCGCCGCGGCGCAGCCGTCACCGGCCTGTGCCACCTGTGCGTTCACGAGGCCGTGCCCGCGATCATCACGGCGATGTCCGACACCGAGCCGGCGATCGCGAAGACGGCGCGCGTGTACTTGAAGTCGCTGATCCAAAAGGAACTCGGCGACGACCCGACGGCCTGGCGCAAGTGGTGGGACGAAAACGGCGCGCGCATCAAGATGTGGACGCCCGAAGAGCTCAAGACGCGGCGCGAAAAATACGGCTACGCGAAGACGGCGAGCGAGGTGTTCAAGAACCTCGACGTGGTCGTGCTCGACAGTCGCGGCGATCACATCCAACGTTTGCTGACGCACGAGAAGGTCGTGTTCCGCTCGACCTCCGCCGCGCACATCAAGGCGGACGCGCTGACGGCGAGCACGGTCTACGTTTCCAACTGCACCGGCGAAGTCGAGAACGACGACATCGAGCACATCGCCTGGTTCGTGCGCACCGGCGGCTACTTGTTCGGTTCGTGCTGGTCGCTGCACGAGACGATCGAGAAGGCCTGTCCCGGCGTGGTGCGCAAGTTCGAGACGAAGGGCGAGGTGCTCGACACCGTCGACGCCGAACCGTGCGCGCCGTCGAGCGCCTACTTGAAAGGTGTTTTCGACGGCGGCGTCGAGCCGCAATACAACCTTGAGGGCGCGCACTTGATCGAACTGCTCGACCGCGAGAGCTGTGAGGTGCTCGTCGACAGCGCACCGTGCGCGACGCGTTGGGGCATCGGCAATCTCGCCGTGTGGTTCCGCTACGGCCACGGACTGGTGCTCGACTCCGTCAACCACTTCGACAATCAAGGTCTGACCAACGCGACGTTCCTCAAGGAAGACGCGGAGCGTCAGGCCTATGCCGTCGATCGCATGGGCATGCCCTACGAAGAGTGGCGCGCCACGCGCGACGAGAAGTGGTGGAGCTCGAACACCAAGGCCGCAGAGAGGGTCTTCGATCGCACGGCGTTGTCGCTGGTGATCAACTTCGTGCGCTCGAAGCGCATGGAAGAGCTGTAGCGACCGTTCAAGACTCGCCGAGTTCGCGCTCGCTCCGTCGCTTGCGTAGCCCGCGTCCACGGACGTCGACGCGCTCGAAGAGTTGCGACGATGCGCGCGCGACGCGCTGCAGTGTTTCCGCACGCTTCGCGGCGACTCGACGCGTGACCGCGCTGCCGTGGTTGACTTGAAGACGCAGGCGCTTGCCTTGGTCAGCGCGACGTGGAACAACACTACGCCCGTCGCGTTCCTGCGCGCGGGCGAGGTCGCGCCAAGAAAGTGCCGGTCCGCGACGTTCCACGCTCGGCTCGCGCCACACAACCCATGAAAACTCTCCTTCTCGCCGCGTTGACCGTCGGGTGTGCCCTTGGAACGCAACCGGCTCCGCGCCCGCAGGCGACGCCGGCGCAGGCCGGAGCGCTCGACGCTCAGCAGGCGGAGTTCGATGCGAGCAAAGCGCGCGCTGAGCTGCTCTTCGCCCAGGGCGCCTATGCCTTGGCGCACACCGAATACGAAAGTGCACGCGCTTTCGCTCAGGCGCCTGCCGACGTGCGTTGGGCGGAGTTTCGTTTGGCGGACACGCAGTGGCGCGCGCTCGCTGCGACCGGGTCCGACGACTCGAGCGGTATCGATGCGGCGCGTACTGCGTTGAACGTGCTCGTGCGCGACATCGCGCGCGAGGACGAACGCGACCGCGTGTTCCTCGAGGTGCACGAGTCGCTCGGTGACTTGGCTTGGCGCGAGAATTCGCAGGACTGGGGCACGGCCTGGGCTTCGTACCAGCTTGCGCTCGACGGCTGGGGTGCATCCGCGGAGCTCGAACTCGCGCGGCGCCGCTACCTCGACATCGTTTGGAAGACCGTGACGCCGCGCGGCATCGGCGGCTGGGAGCGCGGCCGGTGGGTGCCGACGCCGGACGAGGTCATCGAGAATGCGATCCGCATCGCGGAGGCGAGCGACGATCGCGCACGCGCGCACGTGCTGCGCGCCTCGACGTTGCAAAACCGCGGCGGCGACTGGCGCAGCCTCGCGCGCATTCCGCGCGAATTCGCGGCGGCGCTCGAGGGCGGGAAGCAACAGGCCTGGTACGACGACGCACTGTTCTCCTACGCGCAATGGATGGAGGGCGGCGGGCGCGTGGTGCGCGGCGAGGACGGCGCGTTTCGCCAGGAGCCCGATTTCGTGGAGGCTTTGAAGCTCTACCGGCGCATAGCGGAGGAATTTCGCGCGGGCGAATCGCGCTGGCGCGACGACGCTGTCGAAGCGGCGCAGCGCATCGTGCGCGAGGAACTGAGCTTGTCCGCGGGTCGCATCTTCCTACCGGGTTCGAAACTCGCCGTCGATGCGTCGTGGCGCAACGTGCGCGCGATCGAGTTCGCGCTCTATCCGTTCGATCCGCTGCGCGACGTGCAGCCCAAGGGCGACAACGGCTCTTCGTCGTGGATCGATTTCGTCGACAGTGGAGCACGCAGCGCGCTCGCGCGTTGGACGCGCGAAACCGGCGACGACGGCACGCACCGCTACGGCGCCGAGCAAGTGAAGATCGAGCGCGAGCTCGCGCCGGGCGCGTACTTGCTCGAGGCCACGGCCGGCGCCGTGCATGCGCGCGAGCTCGTCCTCGTCAGCGAGACCAGCGCGGTGCTGACGGCGGTCGGGACGAAGGCACTGGCGTGGATCACCAGCGCCGATCTCGGCACGCCGCTCGCCGAGGCGCAGGTCGTGATGTGGGAACATCGCCACGACGGTCGACGCTGGCTGTGGCGCAAGTTCGAGGCGACCAGCGGCGTGGACGGCGTCGCGCAGTTCGACTTGCCCAAGGCGACGAGCGGGCGCGATTTGTTGGTGTTCGCGCGCAGCGCCGAGCGAGTCGCGTTTGCGCGCATCGATTCGAATTCAGCTTTCGCGCCGCGCGACGAGTGGCGCATCCAAGCTTCGACCGACCGGCCCGTGTACCGGCCTGAGGACACGCTGCGCTGGAAGTTCACCGCGCGGCGCCACTCCGACGGGAAGTACACGACGCCGAGCGGCGCGAAGATCGCCTACCGCCTCCGCGATCCGCAGGGCAATGAAGTGCGTGCAGCCGTCGTCGTGCTCAATGCGTTTGGAAGCGCGTGGGGCGAAGCGGCGCTCGACGCGAAGATGCCGCTCGGCGAGTACCAAGTGCAGTTCTATGCCGACAAGCTCGACGGCGACACGCTCGGCGCGGCAACGCTGTTTCGGCTCGAGGAATACAAGCTGCCGGAGTTCGAGGTCGCGTTGCGCACGCCGCGCGACGGCGAGCGTTTGAGGACGTTTCGCAGCGGCGACGACGTCGAAGTGCAACTCGAAGCCAACTACTACTCCGGTGGCGCGGTTGCGAACGCGACGGTGCAACTCGTCGTCTACCAGCGCCCGTTCTGGATTCTCCCTGCAGCAGCGCGCGAGTTTCCGTGGTTCTTCGCGGCGGAGGAAGAAGGTGATCCGTGGCGCTGGCAAGGCGAAAGCGAAGTGCTGCGTCAGACCTTGACGACCGACGTCGAAGGCCGCGCGAACGTGCGCTTTCCGACGGCGCTCGATGCGCAGAACGACTTCGATTACCGCATCGAGGCGCGCGTGACCGACGCTTCGCGGCGCGAGATCACCGGCGCGGGCCACGTGAAAGTGGCGCGGCAGAGCTACTACGTTTGGCCGAAGTCGAAGCACAACGTCCACGCTCCGGGCGACCTGGTCGAGATCGATTTCGACGTCGCCGACGCGAATGGGCAAGCGCTCGCGGCCGAGGGCGTCGTCACGGTGTGGCGTGAGCGTTGGTATCGGCGCTGGCGCGATGCGGGCGGACGCGAGTTCGACGACGCCGAGTATCGCGCGCTCGAACGCGGCGGGCGTGCCGCGACTGTGAGCTGGACGATCGCGGCGCAGGGTTACGAGCGCGACAAGATCTCGAGCAAGCCGCTGCGCGCCGGCGCCGACGGCAAGGCCAAGCAGAGCTTCACGCCGGAATGCGAGGGTTGCTACGTCGTGCAATGGTCGTCGCGCGAGCAGGACGGGGCGCCGATCGTCGCGGAGACTTCCGTGTGGGTCGCGAAGCAAGATTGCAGCGAGCTTTCCTGGCGCCGCGGCGCACTGGAGATCGTGCTCGACCGCGACACGCTGACGGCGGGCGAGGACGCGACGGTGATGATCACCTCGGCGAACGGCCCGTGTTTCGTGCTGCTTTCCGTCGAGAGCGAAGATCTGCACTCGTGGCAGGTGATCGAGCTGACGAACGCGGCGAAGCTGTTGCGCGTGCCGCTCGACGCGCGCCACATTCCGAATGTGTGGTTCCGAGCGCAGACCGTGCGCGGCGGCGAGCTTTTGGCGGATCTCGAAGAAGTCATCGTGCCGCCGGTCGCTCAATTCCTCGACGTTTCGCTCGAGGCGGAGCAAGCCGAGGTGCGACCCGGCGCCGAGTGCGAATGGCGCGTGACGACGCGCGGACGCGATGGAACTCCGGTGCAAGCGGAGGTGGCTTTGTCCGTGATCGACGAGTCGGTGCTCTCGATTCAGAGCGACTACTCCGTCGATCCGCGCGCATTTTTTTGGGGCAGCAAGCGTCAGCTCCGGGTCAACGCGACTGCAACGTCGAACGAGCGGCGCTTTGCGCGGCTCGTCACCGCGCGCGACGGCAAGCTCGTCGATGAAGTCGTGGCGGCGCTCGACGACTTGGAGGGTGGAGCGCGCGACGAAGAGTTGCGCGACGGCGACCGTTCGGCCGGGTCGCGCGGGCGCGGTGCAGGAAGCAAGAACGCGCCACGTGGCGGAGGCTACGGCGGCTTCTATCGCGGGCCGTCCGACAGCGCATCCTCCGACGCGTTCGGGCTAGGACGTGCGGATGCGCCGGGTTCGGAAGCGAAGTTGTACGCCGCTGTCGAGGACGCCGCAGGCGGCGAATCCGGCGCTTTGCAACAGGGCGGTGGAATCGTCGTCGTGCGCGCCGATTTTCGCGCGACGGCGTTCTGGCAGCCCGATCTCGTCACGGATTCGAGCGGTCGCGCGAGTGTGCGCGTGAAGATGCCCGAGACGTTGACGCGTTGGCGCGCCGGCGCGAGCGCCGCGACGAGCGCGAGCCGCTTCGGCAGCGGCGTGGGTCACGTGCGCACGAATCTGCCGCTGACCGTGCGTCTTCAAGCGCCGCGCTTTTTCGTCGTCGGCGACGTGTGCACGATCAGCGCGCTGGTCGACAACCACGGCTCGACTGCGCTCGAAGTCGACGCGGCCTTGCTGAGCGACGGCAAGCTCGTCGCCGACATCGTCGGCGGCACGCGACGCACACTCGCGCCGAATGCTCAGGAGCGCTTCGATTGGACGCTGCGTGTCAGCACGCCGGGAGCGCTCGTGTTGCAAGCGCGCGCGCGCGGCGGCGACCTCTCCGACGCGATGGAGAAGCGCTACACGGTCTTCGAGCACGGCATCGAACAGCTCGCTTCGAAGAGCGGCAAGCTCCCGAGCGGCAGCGGCGTCGTGCGCATCGAACTTCCTGCCGGGCGCGATCCGGCGACGACTGCGTTCGTCGTCACTGTCGCGCCGAGCATGGCGACGACGTTGCTCGACGCCTTGCCGTACCTCGTCGACTACCCGTACGGTTGCGTCGAACAGACGATGAGTCGTTTCCTTCCTGCGGCGATCGTCGCGAAAACGCTGCGCGATCTCGGCCTCGATCCGCAAGCCGCGATGGGGCGCACCTTCGGCGGCGTCGAAGGCGAATACGCCGCGAAGACGCATCCGAAGGGCGCGAAGAGCCTCGAACTTCTCGGAGCGGTGACGAGCGACTCGCTCGCGCGGCTGTACGACATGCAGCACGACGACGGGAGTTGGAGTTGGTGGAAGGACGGCGACGGCGATCGCTTCATGACGGCCTACGTCGTGTGGGGGCTCGCGCTGGCGCACGACGCCGGAATCGACGTCGAAGCGCAAGCCGCTGAGCGCGGCGCGCTGTGGCTCGATGCGCAACTCGTCGAGGCGGAGGACGCGCCGGACGAAGCGGCGTGGATGCTGCACGCGCTCGCGGCGCAGCGCGAGATCGTCGGCGCCGTGCCGAGCGAATGGCAAGCGAAGGCGCTCGAGCGGCTGTGGACACAGCGCGATCGCTTGAATGCGCACACGCGTGCCTTGTTCGCTCTTGCGGCGCTGGGCTTCGGACAGGACGCACGCGCGCAAACGTTGATCGACGGACTTTTGAACGGCGTCGTCGTCGACCGCACTCCCGACACTTCGATCGTGATGCGCGGCGCGCAGACGAGCGACGCGAACGTGCTTCCGACTGCGCACTGGGGCAATGACGGCGTGTGCCGACGTTGGAGCGAGGCGGCGGTCGAGTCGACGTCGTGCGTGCTGCGCGCGCTGCTCGCGCTTCGGCCGAAGCACGAGTTGGTCGCGCCGACGGTCAATTGGCTCGTGAAGAACCGCCGCGGCGCGCAGTGGTCGAGCACGCGTGACACGGCGCTCGCTGTGCTCGCCTTGTGCGACTACTTGAAAGTCAGCGGCGAGGCCGAGGCCGAAGTCGGCTTCGAGATCGCGGTCAACGGAGCGAAGGTCGGTTCGGCGACGATTGCTCGCGGCGAAGCGCTCGCGGCGCCTTCGCGTTTCGTCGTCGAAGCCGCGCTCTTGCGCGACGGTGCGAACGAAGTCGCGATCACGCGCACTTCGGGCTCGACGCCGCTCTACTTCGGCGTGCAAGCGCGCTACTTCAATCGCGAAGAGCCCCTCCGCGCCGCCGGCAGCGAGCTGTTTGTGCGCCGCGAATACTTCGCGCTCGTGCCGCGCAAAACGCTGCTCAAGGGCTTCGTCTACGAGCGCATCGCGCTCGCGAGCGGGGCGCTCGTCGACAGCGGCACGCGCATCGAAACGGTGCTGACGCTCGAAGCGAAGAACGACCTCGAGTACGTGATGCTCGAAGACCTCAAGCCTGCGGGACTCGAAACGGTCGAGGTGCGCAGCGGTGGGAGCGTGATTGCACGCGAGTTGCGCGCGGATGCGCTCGCGCAGCGCATGAACGGCCGCACTCCGGGTGCGAGCGAGGACGCGACGGGGCGCACGCTCGCGTCGCATCGCGAGTTGCGCGATCGGCAAGTCGCGCTGTTTTTGGCCAAGATTCCGCAGGGAACGTGGGAGCTGCGCTACGAGATGCGCGCCGAAGTTCCGGGCGAGTTCCACGCGCTGCCGCTCGTCGGTCGAGCGATGTACGTGCCCGAGATCCGCGGCAACGACGTCGAGACGCTGCTGCGCGTGAAGTGAGCGCTCGAAAGCTCGGCGCACGACGGCTATCCTCCCGCGCTGCGCACGAACGCGCGCCGCACCATGGGACTGTTCGACATTTTCAAGAAGAAGAAGGACGAGCCGACCGGGCCTGATCCCGTCGTGCTCGCGCTGATCGAACGCTTGAAGGCGGACGATTGGCAGCGGCGTCTCGATGCTTCGCATGAACTCGGTCGCATGGGCGCGCGCGCAGCGTCGGCGCAGCCGGCGCTCGAGGAAGCGACCTGCGACGAGCACAACGAGGTCTGCACCGCAGCAGCGGACGCGTTGTCGGCGATCCGTCGCGCGTTGCACTGAGCGTGGGCTTGTTTTCGCGTCGCGGACCGCCGCCCAGCGCCGACGCGCCGCGCGTCGACGATTTCGAGCGCGTGCTCGCCTACCACCGCGCGACCAAGCACGACTTCAACCGCTACGCGACGGGGCCTGACGAACTCGATTGGGCGACGCAGCCCGATCCGTTTCGGCGCTACGCGGGTGCGGAACTCGTGGCGCTCGAGCATCCGCGCGCGGGCGACGGGCCGAGCTACGCCGACGCGTTAGCGGGTCGCGTCGACGCGCGTCCGCTCGATCGGCGCGCGCTTTCGCAGCTCTTGTACGACTCACTCGCGCTGTCGGCGTGGAAGCGCTACGGCGAGTCGCGCTGGTCGCTGCGCGTCAATCCGTCGAGCGGCAATTTGCATCCGACGGAAGGCTACGTTGTGAGCGCTGCGATCGACGGCGTGTGCGAGCACGCGTTCGTCGCGCACTACGCGCCGCGCGAGCACGCGCTCGAGATCCGCGCGCGCATCCCCGACGAAGTCTGGAGCGAGCTCGCGCGCGGCTTGCCGCACGGCGCCTTGTTCGTCGGATTCACGTCGATCCATTGGCGCGAGGCCTGGAAGTACGGCGAGCGCGCGTTCCGCTATTGCCAGCACGATGTCGGGCACGCGCTCGGCGCACTCGCGGTTGCCGCTGCAGGACTCGGTTGGAGCACGCGTGCGTGCGACGAACTCGGCAGCGAAGAACTCGGCGCGTTGCTCGGTGTTGCGATGCAACGCGGACCCGACGCCGAACACGTCGACGTCCTAGTCGCCGTCGCGCCGCGCGCGCTCGACGTGAGTGCCGCACCGACGGGCGCAGCCCTTGCCGCGTGCTCGTCACTTTCGTTCGTCGGCTTTCCCAACGAGCTCAGTTCGTCGTACGTCGAGTGGGACGCGATCGAGAGCGCCGCGCAAGCGACGCGGAAGTCGCGCACGAGCTCTGTCGACGTCGCGCGCGTCGCGGCGGCCGAATTCGACGGCTACGGCGCGCTCGCACTGCGCGAAATCGTGCGCGGACGACGCAGCGCGGTTGCGCTCGACAGTCGCATCACGATGACGCGCGACGCGTTCTTGCGGACGCTGCGTCGCACGCTCGTCGGAGTCGGCGGCGTCGCGCACGACGTGCTGCCGTGGGAGCCGCTCGTCGACCTCGTGGTGCACGTTCATCGCGTCGAGGGCGTCGAGCCGGGGCTCTACGTGTTGCCGCGCGGTGGGCGACGCGTCGAGCACCTGCGTTCGAAGCTGCGCTCCGATTTCGAGTGGTTCAGCGCCGCCGAGGTCGCGCCCGGCCTCCCGCTGTTGCGCTTGCGCGGCGGCGACGCGCGCTCGCTCGCGCGCAGCACTTCCTGCAACCAAGACATCGCGGCCGACGGCTGCTTCGCCGTCGCGATGCTCGCGGAATTCGCCGAGCCGTTGACCCGCGACGGCGCGTGGAAATACCGGCGCATGTTCTGGGAGTGCGGGCTCATCGGCCAATTGCTGTACCTGGAGGCCGAGGCCTGCGGGCTGCGCGGAACCGGCATCGGCTGTTTTTTCGACGACGCGCTGCACCGCGCACTCGGCCTCGAAAGTGCCGCGTTTCAGGACCTCTACCACTTCACGGTCGGTCGCGCGGTCGACGACGCGCGCATCACCGCCGAGCCGGCCTATCAGGACCACGGAACAAGCGCAGGCGGCGCGGCGTCCTAGCCCGCGAGCGCGCGGCAGCCGCCCGTCGGACGTCCTCATCCGGCGGGGAGGGAACCTCTCCGGGGAAGAACCTCTAACTTCCGTGGCTGCCGCGCGCCCGTTCCGTGCGGGCCTCGGCGCAGCGAGCTCGAATCGCCGCCCTGCGCACGAATCGCCGCGCGCGAAGCCGCGCCGCGCGACCTATAACGAGCGCTCCTCGCCCTGGAGTTCCGATGCAACCGGTCGAACGCGCCACGATCCTCGATTACGTCACCTACGAAGAGCAGCGCGAGCGCATTCGTGCCGAAGTGCTGGCCGAGAAGGCCGTGCGCCGCGTGCACGTCGGCGGTGTGTTGACCTTCCTGTTCGAGAACACGGAGACGGTGCGCTACCAGATCCAAGAGATGGTGCGCGTCGAGCGGCTGGTGAAGGAAGCGGACATCGCGCACGAGATCGCGACCTACAACGATTTGATCGGCGGCCCGGGCGAGCTCGGTTGCACGTTGTTGATCGAGATCGAGGACGCCGAGGTGCGCGCGGTCAAGCTGCGCGCGTGGCTCGAATTGCCGTGGCATCTGTACGTGAAGCTCGAAGACGGCTCGAAGGCCTATGCGCGTTTCGACGAGCGCCAGGTGGGCGAGGAACGCGTGTCGAGCGTGCACTACTTGAAGTTCGATTGCAGAGGCCGCACTCCGCTCGCCGTCGGCTGCGACTTGGTGAGTTGCGAATGTGAGTCGCCGCTGACGCCCGAGCAGCGCGCGGCGTTGGCGCGCGATTTGGCCTAGAAACGCAGGCCCACGCTCAGCGCGAGTTCGACGGCGAAGGCGTCGTCGTGCGCGTCGAAATCGTCGACGCCGTCGGCGAGCAAGGCGCGCGCGCCGGCGCCGAGGTACATC
>CAYHRR010000041.1:0-14102 GCA_964358875.1 uncultured Planctomycetaceae bacterium
ATCCATCCGCCGGGGAGGTTGCGCCAATAGTCGCTCGTGACGAGCGACGCCCAGCCCTGCGCGTCGGAGCGAAAGTGCAGCGTGGGCAAGCTCCCTTCCTTCACGATGCGCCACACGAGCGGCGCGAGAAACATGTAGGCCGCTGCGGCAAAGGGGATCCAGCGCAACACGCGCGAGCGCATCGGACGCAGCGTGATTCCGAATTTGCCGAGCGCCCAGCGAAACGTGTCTTGCAGGGCGAGGATGTGGCAGGCCCACGAGCAAAAGAAGCGCCCGAAGATCGCCGAGGCGATGACCGCCGCGACCAACAGCAGAAAACCCGCCGTGATGATGCCGGCGGTGAACGTGTAGACGACTTCGTTGAGCTCGAGCGGCGCGACGGTCCTGCCCGAGAGCTTCCAGTGCGCGATGTGCGCGCCGACGGCGATGTGCACGAGCACGAGCACGGCGACGCGGCGACGCGAGTACTTGGACTCGTCGACAGGTCGCGCTGTGGTGTTCTGATTCATGCGAACTCGTTGCAGCATAGATCCGCGCATCGCCGTGGGCGGCGCGCTCGAACAGAGCGACGCGCGCTCTACGGATAGAGCCGTACGCGCTGCTTCACCACGGCGTGCGCCGAACGACGACGAGGCGGCGCGCGGCGCAGAGCTATCGCGACGGACCGAGCGTTGTGCGCGCAACGACACAAAGCACAGCTCGCGCGCCTACGCGCACGACGCCTCGCGATCGGCCGGCTTGCGAAGCGCGCGCCAAGCTGTCGGCGCTCGAGCGCGCTGCGGCGGGCGCTGCACGTCCATGCGAGCCGGCTCCCGCGAGCGAGCCCTCGCACTACGCCGTTCGGCGTGGCTCGTGTTGGCACAAGGGCGCATGTTCGCCGCGCCGCGAGAGTCCATCCTCGCACTCCACCCCACGGAGAGCGCATGTCACCGGTCATCATCGAACCCTTCAAAATCAAGGTTGTAGAGCCCCTCGCGCTCCTGACGCGCGAGGCTCGCGAGCGCCATCTGAAGTCGGCGGGCTACAACCTGTTCGGCGTCCCCGCTGAGTCGGTGACCTTCGACTTCCTCACCGACTCCGGCCTCTCGGCGATGTCGACCGAGCAGTGGGCCGCGATGATGCGCGCCGACGAGTCCTACGCCGGTTCGCGTTCCTTCCAGCGCTTCGAAAGCGCCGTGCGCGAGCTTACCGGCTATCGCTACATCATTCCCACGCACCAAGGTCGCGCCGCGGAACGCATTTTGTTTTCGCTCGTCGTCGGGAACGGCAAGGTCGTGCCGTCGAATTGCCATTTCGACACGACGCGCGCCAATATCGAATACAGCCGCGGTGAAGCGCTCGACTTGGTGATCGACGCAGCGCGCGATCCGCAGAGCGAACACCCGTTCAAGGGCAACATCGACACGCGCAAGCTCGAGCACCTGGTGCGCGAACGTCGCGCCGACATTCCGCTCGGCATGATGACGATCACCAACAACACGGCCGGTGGTCAGCCCGTGAGCCTCGCCAATCTGCGCGAAGTCTCGCGCATCCTGCACGAGCACTCGATCCCGTTCATTCTCGACGCTTGCCGCTTCGCGGAGAATTGCTGGTTCATCAAGCAACGCGAACCGGGTCAGTCGCACCGCAGCGTGCGCGAGATCGCGCATGAAGTGTTCCGCCTCGCCGACGGTTGCACGCTCTCGGGCAAGAAGGACGGCTTGGTCAACATGGGCGGCTTCCTCGCGCTCAACGATGAAGTCCTGGCGCAACGCGCGCGCAATTTGCTGATCCTGACCGAGGGCTTTCCGACCTACGGCGGTTGCGCCGCGCGCGATTTGGAAGCGCTCGCCGTCGGCTTGGTCGAAGTGCTCAACGAGGACTACCTCGAATACCGCACGAAGAGCGTCGCGTACCTCGCGCAAGGTCTCAATCGCGCGGGCATCGCGACCGTGCAGCCTCCCGGCGGGCATGCGGTGTACATCGACGCGGGCAGTTTGCTGCGCCACATTCCGGCGGTGCAGTTCCCCGGTCAAGCACTGGCCTGCGAGCTGTACCTCCACGGCGGCATCCGTTCGTGCGAGATCGGCTCCGCCATGTTCGGCAAGGTGAATGCATCCGGTGCTTTCGTTCCTGCGCCGATCGAGCTGGTGAGACTTGCTCTGCCGCGTCGCGTTTACACGCAGAGCCACGTCGATCGCGTGATCGAGCTCGCCGGCGAAGTCGCCGCGCGCGTCAACGAACTGCGCGGCCTGCGCCGCACCTACGCGCCCGAATACTTGCCGCACTTCACGAGTCGCTACGAGCCGATCGAGGCCGCGGCGCTCGTGTGACGCCGAGTGCCCGCGCGCGCTCGACATGCTCGGACGCGCGACGATCTTCGGTGCCGCACGCTCGCCAAACGTGCGTGACGCGCTGCGACCGAGCGTCACGGGTTGACTAGAAAGCGCAGCGCGTTTGTGAGGTTCGTCGTGCTCGGGCTCACCGGATCGCGCGAGCAATACTGACCGAAGAGCTCTTGGCCGAGCACGAGGTTGGCGTCTACGTGCGACTGGATGTGCGCGTTGAAGTTGATTGGCGACTCCGACACTCGGCGGGTTTGCCGCGATCCAACGGCGCACGAGTTCGTGCGCGGACGTTCCGTCTCTTCAAGGGCAAGCCGTGAAGCGCAGTCCGTCGGACATCACGGTCGTCTTCGTGCTCGCCGGATCGCGCATCCACACCTGCGCTTCGAACGTCGTGCCTGCCACGCGCGGGTTGCCGAGCGAGCCCGGGTTGGCGGCCATGTAGTCGTTCCAGTCGAGCGCGTACGAACCTGAGCACGTGTCTGCGGTGCCGCCGGAGTTCTGCGCGGGAGTTCGCTGCGTCGGCGATTTGACGCACATGAAGCTGCCGCCCGTGCCCCACGCGACCGGCACGTAACCCGGCTGCGCAGCGCCGTAGAAGAAGAGCCCCGTGCGCTGGCCGTCGACGCTCGAGCTCGACAGCACGAAACCGGAGCTCGCCGTCGCGCTCGCGGCGCCCGTCGACGCGATGGTCACATTGCAGCCGCTGGCGCTCGTGCCGGGTGTGCAATACACGGTGGGCGCGGGGCAGATCGGCTCGTAGCGCGCGATCGTGCTGTTCCCGCCGGCATCGACTTCGACGTAGCGCATCCCCGCCGGCAGCGGGAGGACGTTGCACTGACCAAAGGAGTTGAGGCCCCAACACAGGAGCGCACCGTCGCTGCGCACCGCGCCCGTGTGGAAGTTGCCGGCGGCGACTTGGAGATACGTGAGCCCTTGCGGCAGCGCCGGCACGTTGCATTCGCCGTTGCCGTTGTAGCCCCACGCGACGACGGACCCGTCGCTTCGGCAGGCCAAATTGTGCGCGGCGCCCACCGCCAACCCGACGTACGCCAGTCCCGCCGGCAGCGCCGGGACGTTCAGTTGGCCCGACGCGTTCGTACCCCACGCGACCAACGAGCCATCGCTGCGCCACGCGGCGCTGTGACTGGCGCCCGCTCCGACGCCGGAGTACGACAAGCCCGGCGGCAGCGCGGGCACGTTTCCTTGGCCGGAAGAGTTGCTGCCCCAGGCGACGAGCGAGCCGTCGCTGCGCAGCCCCAAGGAGTGCCCTGTTCCGGCCGCCAGCGCGACGTACGACAACCCTGCGGGCAGCAGCGGAACGTCGCACTGGTAGGCGATGTTGTCGCCCCAACCCACCGCGGAACCGTCGCTACGGCGCGCGAGGACGAAGCCCGTCAAGCCGGCCTCGACCTTGACGTACGTCAGCCCCGGCGGCAGAGCGGGGACATTGTTCGCGCCGAGCGAAGAGTTTCCCCACACGACGACGGAGCCGTCGCTGCGTCGAACCACGCTGTGCCGACCACTCGTCGCCACTTCGGCGGCGCTGAGACCACCCGCGAGAGCTCGCACGTTGCATTGGCTGCTGCGGTTCAGTCCCCACGAGACGACCAAGCCGTCGCTGCGCCGTGTGACCGTGTGACCACCACCTGCCTCGACATCAATGAACGACATGCCGGCGGGAAGCGCGGGCACGGTGATCTGGCCGTTGTTGTTGAGGCCCCACGCGATGGTCGAGCCGTCGCTCAGCCGAGCGACGGAGTGCCATCCGCCGGCCGCCACCTCGACGAAGGTCACGCCCGCGGGAAGCGCGGGGACGTTGCACTGGCCGTAGTCGTTCAATCCCCAGGCGACGACCGAGCCGTCGTTGCGCCGAGCGAGTGTGTGATTCCACCCAGCGCTCAACTCGACGTACTGGAGCCCAGCTGGGAGCACGGGCATGTTGCGCTGTCCGTATTGATTGGAGCCCCAAGTGACGGCCGAGCCGTCGCTGCGGCGCGCAACGTTGTGGTAGTAGCCGGCGGCCACCTCGACATACGTCAGCCCCGCCGGCAGCGCGGGGACATTCGTTGCACCGAATGCGGTGTCACCCCAGGCGACCAGCGAGCCGTCGCTGCGGCGCGCGATCGAGTGGTTCGCGCCCCCGCCGACTTCGACGTAGGTAAGTCCCGCGGGCAGCGCAGGAACGTTGCACTGACCGTACGTGTTCCAACCCCAAGCGACAGCGCTACCGTCGGAGCGGCGCAGGATGGAATGCTCGTAGCCTCCGGCGACTTCGACGTAGGTTTGGCCCGCGGGCAACGCCGGCGCGAAGCACTGGCCTTCCCAGTTGTCGCCCCAGCCGACGACGGAGCCACTGGCGCGCAGCGCGAGCGTATGGCGCCCTCCCGTGGCAATGCTCGCGAAGGGTTCCTCGGACCACGCACTGTGGAACACGCTCTCGCCGCATCCCGCGATTCCGCCTTGTTGGAGTGGTGTAGCGGACGCGCTCGCGCTGCTGATAATCGCGCCGGCGAGCAGAGCGGGTGCGCCGATGCGCAATGCCACGACTGAAAAAGGGCAAGGTCTCATGCTTTGCTCGCGGATTGCAGATCGTCGCGTAGCTTCGCAGATCACCGACACCACGACGGCCGGAAGCAAGATAGCTCCCTCACGCGAATGCCGCTATCGCGAGCCGTGATCGCTCGGACTACGAGCATGCGACTCGAAGGCACTTCACGATCGTCACGCGCGTGCTTTCGACCGCGAGCTCGAACAGGCGGTCGATGTCGGCCTGGAGGTGACGGACGCGACCGTCGGAAGTGCCGCGTTCGAACCAGACGGTGGTAGTCGCGCCGGTGCAGCCGTGGAGGCCGATGCCCGAGCGGCGGAGGCCTGTCTCGTCGAGGCCCTTCCAGAGAGGAAAGGAAGTTCAAGCGCATGACCACCGAGCTGAGGTAACACGGACGTCGGGCGCCGGGTAGCCGTGGCGGGTGTTCACGCGCTCTCACGCGCTCAGTGGCGCGGTGCGGGGCTGTTTCGGAGGGCGCGGCGTCGCTTCGAAGGGAGTTTCGATGTCCCGGGCAAGGCGCGGACGCGCTGGCGCGCAGCTGGTGCGGGTCACCGAGGTGTTGCGGCGCAGCGCTGTCAGGCGTCGAACGGAAGTTCGGGGGCGACGAGCGCGGGGGCGAGGTCTGGAGGATCGATAGGGAGGTCGAGGTGGTCGAGGATCTTGCGCACGATGACATTGTCGGTGAGCAGGGCGATGTGCTTGCGCCCGGCGCCGTAGTGGGGGCGAGTGAGGAGGTCGATAGCGGAGACGCGCGGAAGCGTCACGGACCGGCTGGCGCGGCGCGGGTTGGTCCAGCGCGGGCAAGCGCACCGCAGCGTGCGCGAGATCGCGCATGAAGTGTTCCGCCTCGCCGACGGTTGCACGCTCTCGGGCAAGAAGGACGGCTTGGTCAACATGGGCGGCTTCCTCGCGCTCAACGATGAAGTCCTGGCGCAACGCGCGCGCAATTTGCTGATCCTGACCGAGGGCTTTCCGACCTACGGCGGTTGCGCCGCGCGCGATTTGGAAGCGCTCGCCGTCGGCTTGGTCGAAGTGCTCAACGAGGACTACCTCGAATACCGCACGAAGAGCGTCGCGTACCTCGCGCAAGGTCTCAATCGCGCGGGCATCGCGACCGTGCAGCCTCCCGGCGGGCATGCGGTGTACATCGACGCGGGCAGTTTGCTGCGCCACATTCCGGCGGTGCAGTTCCCCGGTCAAGCACTGGCCTGCGAGCTGTACCTCCACGGCGGCATCCGTTCGTGCGAGATCGGCTCCGCCATGTTCGGCAAGGTGAATGCATCCGGTGCTTTCGTTCCTGCGCCGATCGAGCTGGTGAGACTTGCTCTGCCGCGTCGCGTTTACACGCAGAGCCACGTCGATCGCGTGATCGAGCTCGCCGGCGAAGTCGCCGCGCGCGTCAACGAACTGCGCGGCCTGCGCCGCACCTACGCGCCCGAATACTTGCCGCACTTCACGAGTCGCTACGAGCCGATCGAGGCCGCGGCGCTCGTGTGACGGCCGGAATCCAGGGCGCGGCGCGACCGCGCCCGCTTTGGCCTTTTCGGCGCGCGAGCTCGGCGCCACACTCGCCGCCGCATCGCGGCACACGCATGCGCAAACACGCGTGGACAAAAGAGAGGTCTTGGCTTGGCTCGAAAGGCGCGGCACGCAGCGCACGATCGACGGCATGGCGCGCTACGGCATCGAGGCGAAGCGCGCTTACGGAGTACCGATGGGGACGCTGCTCGCGCTCGCCAAGCGCATCGGCAAGGACCACGCGCTCGCGGCTGAGCTGTGGGACAGCGGTTGGTACGAGGCGCGCTTGCTGGCGACGTTGATCGACGATTCGCAACAGGTGACGCGCCGACAAATGGACGCGTGGGCGGCCGGATTCGAGAACTGGGCCGACTGCGACACGGCCTGTTTCAAGCTCTTCGACAAGACACCGTTCGCGCTGGCGGCGGCGCGGCGTTGGTCACGTTCGCGCCGTGAATTCGTCAAGCGCGGCGGCTTCGCGCTGATGGCCTGCATTGCACTTCACGACAAGACGGCCGCCGACAAACAGTTCCTCGCGCTGCTTGCGCTGATCGAGAAGGGTGCGCGCGACGAACGCAATTTCGTGATGAAGGGCGTGAACTGGGCCTTGCGCGCGATCGGGCGTCGCAACGCGGTGCTCAACGCAGCTTGTATCGCCGTCGCCGAGCGTTTGGCGCGTTCGGACGAAGCCGCGTCGCGCTGGGTCGGCAAGAACGCGCTGCGCGAATTGACGAGCGCGACTGTGCGCAAGCAACTCGCAGGTCGCGGCCGCTGAGTCGGCGCGCTCGTACGCGCAACGCCGGCGCATCGACGCCTGTTCGACCGAATTCGCGTGGGCGCTCGACGACTCGACGAACGGTTTCGAGCTCGGCAATTTCCAATTCAGAGCAAGCGACTCGACACCGGCGCAGCGGGCGAACGGCACACGCTGATGCTGCGCGCGGCGACACCGACCTGCGGCCTCATTTCAGCTCGACGGTGAACTGCTTCCACGCTGCGGTGAGCGCGGTCCAGTCGACTTCGCCGAAGGCGCGTTCGTTGGCGAGGCGCGCGTCGTGCGTTGCGTGCCAGCTCATCCACCACGTGTCGAGAAGCGTGCTCCACGTCGGGTCCCACGTGGGACAAGAGTTCGCGCCTTGCCGAAGGAACCAGATGAACGACCAAGCCTGAACGACTAAGTCCGCGTGATCGAGTTCGTGACCGGCGCTCGCGCGCGGGACTTGCAACCGATCGAGTTGCACGAATTCATCGAAGGGCATGAACGCGCCGGTCCGCGCGTTGCGCGCAGCGTCGTCGGCTCGCCAGGCAAACGCAGCGGCGGCGTGCACGCCGTGTTCGAATTCGAAGCCGCTGTAATAGTCGGAGTAGCCGGATCGGAACCACTCCGGCGGCACGGCGGGACCTTCGAGGCCGAAGAGGTACTCGTAGAAGACCATGCCGTTGAGCGCAGCCCACGTGTTCGCGACTCCGCCGTCCGAGCGGTCGTCGAAGATCACCAACTCCTCATCGACCCAACTCCAATAGCCGGCGCTGCCGCTGGGCGCGCCGTAACGCATGTACTCATCCCTGTCGCAACACACTCGAATCACGTTCGGCGCCGTGAACACCGGAACGGGATCGAGCTCGGGATGCGGGAACTCGCGCTGCATCGAGCGGCGAATGCTCTCGCAACGCAGCTTCAACTCGGCGATGAACGACGCGTCGTCGACGGCGGTGACGATGAAGTAGTGCGCCGTTTCGTCGAGCTTCCAGCCGGGGTTGGTCGCGAGCATGAGCGTCAACACATAGCGGCGTTGCTCGCGCGTTGTGGGCGACACCGGATCACGCGGCGCTTCAGCCACAGGCGTGGAAGCGCTCGGAGCTCGCGATGCGTCGGTCTGATCGCGCGGCGAAATCGGATCCGCGCTCGGCTCGCGCGCGTCAGCGACTCGGTGTGGTGTTCCGTCGACCCGTGGAAGCAAAATGGTGATCTGATCGGAATGCGAGATGCGGCGCGTCTGAACGCTGAAGCCGACGCGCGGATCGACGCGCTGTTTCAGCAAGACGATGTCCTCTCCGCGGATCTTACTTGTCTCGCTGACACGATCGCGGGCCAGGCAAGTGCTGCAGGTCGCAGGACCGGTACAAGCGCCGGCGAGTGCAGCGACGAGCAACGCAGCGGCGCCGCAGGTGAACGACGATCGAGCGAAATGTCCGGCGTGCATCGAGTCTCCTTGTCGAAACCGAGAAAACTTCTAAAGATCCGCCGCGCGCCCGCACGCATCGACGACTCCGGACACGCGATCTTCCGCGCGCCGCGAGTGTACAAGCCGCGGTCGGATGCGCGTCCGCGCGTCCAGTGCCTCGTACGCAGGCGACAGCGTAAATGCGACTCAGGCGGGCGGCCGACAAAACGGCGCTCGGTCAGCACGGCAAAGCGCCTTCGCGTTATCGTCGTCGCGCACTCCACAGTCGTTCAACAGCCCAGCTGAGCCCGCCATGACGCCCAAGACATTTTTCGCAACGCTCTTCGTTCTCGCCGCCCCGCTCACCGTGGTTCACGCTCAAGCGATCATCGCGCAGAACGCGGGCCTGACGAATCCCGATCACGTGATCGATTTCGGCGCGAGCGTGTTTCCGAACTGGACCGTCGTCACCAATCAGTTCACCGGGATCACGGTGACGCACGCTGCCTACTACACCACCGGGACCTACAACAATCTCGCCGGTGGATTCCTCACCAACAGCGGCAGCGGTGGGCCGGACACGTTGACGATCAAGTTCGCGACGCCGATCGCGGACCTGAGCTTCGTGTACCAACAGATCGGCGCCTGGGGCCCGTCGAATTTTCGAGCGATGCTCGGAGCGGTGCTCGTCGACTCCTTCAGCAACACATCGAACCAAACGCAGCCGAACAACTACTTCGGCTTCACCAACATCCTGTTCGACGAGTTGCAGCTCGACTTCGTCGGCGACTTCAACGTCGATGCGCTCGCTTTCAATGACCCGATCGTGGCGCCGCAGTCGTATTGCACCGCAGGAACTTCGACGAACGGTTGTGTACCGGCGATCAGCTCGAGCGGCATCGCGAGCGTCGCCGCGACTTCGGGTTTCACGATCTCGATCGCCAACCTCGAAGGTCAGCAGAGCGGAATGATGTTCTACGGAGTGAACGGGCGTGTCGCGCTCGCTTGGGGCACGAGCTCCAGCTTCTTCTGCGTCAAGATCCCGACGGCGCGCATGGGAGTTGCCTTCACAGCCGGTACGAGCGGCGCTTGCGACGGCGCGATGTCGGCGGACTTCTTGACCTTCGTCGCCGCGAACCCGACGGCGCTCGGAGTCCCGTTCAGCGCCGGCGACTCGGTCAACATGCAGGGCTGGTATCGCGATCCGCCGAGCCCGAAGACGACGATGTTGAGCAACGCCCTGGAGTTCACGCTGCAGCCTTGAGCGAAGGTCCGGCTCGGCGGGCGCATCAGCGAATCCGCGGCCGATTCTGCGCTCCACGCCAGCCCACCGGCGTCGCGCTCACTCGCGCTGCGCTCGTGCACCGCCTCGCGCTCATGCTCGTTGCCCGAAGTTCGCGCAGCCGCAGCGACACCGTCAGCGCACAGCGATGCTAGCCTGCGCACCCTCGCACGATTCGAGTGCGAGGCGCCGACTCGCACCCTCGATCTCTTCGCGAATCGTCCGGTACGTGCATCCAGCCCAGGCCTCGGGAGCTTCCGCATCCGCCATGATCGCTTTGCTGTTTTGGAGCCTGTTCGTGAGTCCCTGCGCCGTTCCTGCGGCGCCCTCCTTCGCTGTCGTGCACGCTCAGGAGGATCCCGAGTTCGACGCGAAACTCGCAGCGGCCGGCCGCGATGTCGCCAAGCTGCTCGCGCTCGCCGAAACCTACGTCAGCGGCGCCAAGGACGTTTCCGCCAAGAAGGTCTTCAAGAAGGTGCTCGAGATCGAGCCCGACAACGAGACCGCGCACAAGGGCCTCGGTCACCAGCTTTACGACAAGAAGTGGTACGAGAGCTTCGCCGAACTCGCCAAGTACAAGCGTGAAGAGGCGGCGCGCATGAAGGCCAAGGGTCTCGTGCGCTTCAAGGACGAATGGGTACCCGAGGGCGACCTGCCCTTCTTGACCATGGGTTGGATCAAGAACACCGCGAATGTCTGGGTGCATCCGCTCGACATCGCGCGCGCCGCGCAAGCCGCCGAGTGGCAGGCCGCCGGCTATCAGTTTCGCGCCGACGACAACAGTTGGATTGCGCCGGCGGACGTCGCGCACTGGACGGCGCTGCAATGGAAGTGCGGCGAAGAGTGGCTCGATCTGGCGCAGGCCAATGAGTTCCACGCAAAGCTCGGCCAATGGTGGCAGCTCGTCGGCGAGCACTTCACCGTGTGGACGACTTGCGATTGGGCAGCCGGCGACGCGGCGCGTTGGTACGCGGAGAAGTCCTATCCGGAACTCGTCCGCATTTTCGGCGTCGAGCCCGCGACGAAACCCGTGTTCGCGGTGATGAACAACCTCGCGCAATACAACCAAGTCTCCGGCGGCAATCCGCCGTTGCTCCCGGAGTCCGAAGGCATCTCGTCGTTGCACGGCGCATATTTCGCCGACTCCAATGTCGACTTCACGCAGAAGCCGCCGCTGTACCAAGGCCTCGGCGTCAGCTTCTGGGATCGCGGCGACGAGAAGCTGCGCGGTTGGGGTCCGTATTGGTTGCGCTGGGCGGCGGCGCAGAGCTTCGTCGACGCCGTCGATCCGAGTTGGACCGCGATCAGCGAGACGCTCTCCAACACCGCGACCGCCGTCACCTTGCAAAACCCGGCGGCGTTTTGGGGCGAGAAGAAGATCCCGCGTTGGCTGCGCTATGGGGCCGCGTCCTACGTCGAGCGCTACATGAAAAACCCGGAGGCCGCGCCCGGCGCGGATCCCTGGGACTTGCGCACGTTCGCGTTCGGCGAGCTCAAGAAGGCCGGCGGATTGCACAAGCCGGCCGAGCTGTTCGCGTTCACGCTCGATCTGAGCAAGGCCGACGATTCGACGCGCCTGTACAACGAGGCCGGCTTGGTGGTCGCGTACCTGCTCGACGGTGCCGAGGGTGACAAGAAGCTCGCGGCAGCGCACGAAGCCTTCAAAGCGGCGCTGAAGTCGGGCGCGAAGAAGGACGTGGTCGAAGCGGCCGACGTGCTCCAAAAGGAACTCGCCAAGCACGAGGCGAAGATCAAGAAGTTCGCGGGGCTGTAAAAGGCCGGGTGGGCCCGCGCTGACGCGCGGGCGACTCCGCGTGCGTTCGGACGCAAAGCCGTCCGAGCGCACGCGGAGTTTAAGGGGGAGAGAAGAAGAGAGAGAGATGTGTTGAGCGTGGTGTGTGCGCGAAGAGTGTGCGGGATGCAGCGCGCCGCGAGGTTGCGCTCACTTCACGAGGCGGACGTGTGCGTGCTTTGCGCGCGCCTCTTCCTTGAACTTGCTTCGCGTGTGGCCGCCTTGGGCCGCACGCGTGACGAGTCGGCCGCGCGCAGCGCCGTCATGGTCGAAATCGTCGTTCTGCTGCGTGCTCGCCCTATTTCGCGAGCACTGCTTCGGCCTCGCGCCGCCAACGCATCGCATCGGAGCTTTCCCATGCGACCTGCGAATCGCCTGTCTGGTTCTTCCACTCGCGCATGCCGCGCAAGTAGCAGTCGCGCGCCTCGTCGTTGCGGCCAAGGTGGCTGTAGATCAGTGAGCGCATGAAGTCGAAGGCGTTGGGCGTGAGGATCAGTGCGTCGGGTTGGCGGAAGCGACCTTCGAGCGCGGCCTGGGCACCGCTCCAGTCCTCGGCGCGAATGCGCGCGACGGCTTCGACCATGTAGCGCCAATCGGCGATATCGACGCCGGCGGACTCGAGCTCATCGAGCGTGCGCAGCACGAAAGCCGGGTCACGTTGCGCCGGGTCAGGGTGATCGACCAACGGATAGAGGTACGTGGCGAGCACGATCGGTCGCGTTTCGCCGACGAGGGCGCGCACGATCTCCTGTCGCGTCGCGAGGCCGCAGTAGAAGCGCATGGCGAGACGGTCGCCGTGCCAATCGGGATTGTCTTGGAGCTCGAGAGCGCGCGTGATGCTCGCCAGACCCGCTTCGGCGTGACCTAGTTGGAGCAGCAACAAGCCGAGATTGAAGTACGGCTCCGCGCCCGCCGGATTGGCTGCGATGCAAGCGCGGTACGTGCCTTCGGCTTCCGTGAGTCGACCGAGCGCCCACAACGATTCGGCGACTTGCATCCGCGTGCGCGAATCGTTCGGCCGCAGGCTGAGCGCGGCCGTGCGACAAGCCAACGCGGACTCGAAGCGCGACGCCAGTTGGTAGACCGTGCCGCCGATCGATTGCAGCACGTAGTCGCTCGGGTACAGGCGCAACGCTTGGTCGTATACGCGATAGACGTCGGGTCGGCGCGCAGGATGGTTGTCCCACAATGCCGCGCTCAAAACGAAGATCGAGCCCGGGTCCAACAGCGACAAACTCTCGGGCGCAAGCAGTTCGAGCATCGCGTCGAGATCGTTTTCCGCAATCGCCTCGCGCATGCGCTTGCGCACCGGATCGGGATCGAGGTCCATCGCGAGGTAGAACAAGTTCTCGGCCTTCTCGGATTTCGCTCCGTGCACCTTGCGGCGCACGCGTCCCCAATCGTCGAGCGCCAAGGCGACGACCTTGGCGATGTCGCGTTCGCGAATGCGCTGCAAGGCGGGCACGAGGTCGGCGCCTTCGAGATCGACACCATAGTCGTGAAAAGCTTGAGAGAACGCGGCGTCGAGCGCGGCCTCGCGACGCGGATTGCCGATCGTCGTGATTTGCTCCAGGCGCAAATCGATCAGACGCGTACGCAGCGCCTCGTCTTGCGCGACCAGCGTGCGCTCGCGCTCGGCAGCGCCGACATCGAGTTCCGCTTTCGCAACAAAGTCCTTTGCGCGCGCGAGCAACGCTGCGTCGGCATCGCCCGTCTCCGCGAGCGACAGCGCGCGCCGCGCGGCGCCGAGCGCCTCGTCCGGTTTGCCGGCTTGCCCAAGTTTGATCGATTCGCCGTAGGCCGCTTCGACCGCCGCGCGCGTTTGCTCGGCGCGCTGCGCGCGCTGCTGATTGACCCACCAAAAGCCGCCGCCGCCGACGAGCACAGCGACGGCGATCGTGCCGGCGAGCGCGACGGTCAAGCGCCGCGCGCGCCGTTCTTCGGCGGCTTTGATGCGTGCTTCTGCGGCCGCGAGTTCGGCTTTCTGCGCGCGCGACTCGACCGAGGTCAGGTACTCGTGCATGGCCTTCGCGACTTCGTCGGCGTTGGCGGGACGCGCAACACGCGCAGGCATCAGGCAATCGAGGCACAGCTTCGCGAGCACCGGATCGGCGTCGCACGCTTCGATGAGTGCGCGCGCCGGATCGAGCTTCGCCCGCGCCGCTTGCACGATCACCGGCTCGCCGTCGCTTTCGACGTAGGGCGGCCGTCCAGTGAGGATCTCGCACAAAATCGCGCCGAGCGAGAAGACGTCTGCACGCTCATCGAGTTTCTCGACTTCGCCCTGAGCTTGTTCCGGCGCCATGTACGCGGGCGTACCCATCACCGAGCCGACCATCGAGTCCGAACCCGACGAGCCCGGCGCGCTGCGCACGGTCTCGATGACCGTGTTCACGGTGGTGTGCTTCGCGCGCTTCTCATCGGCGACGCCGCCGCGATGCAGCACCTTCGCGAGAGCCCAGTCGACGAC